>JBDSWH010000343.1:0-8010 GCA_039926785.1 Gammaproteobacteria bacterium | reverse complement strand
CTCGAGTGCGGCATGTATGTGGCGCAACTTGATCGCCCGTGGCTCGAGACCCCATTTCTCTTCAAGGGCTTCGAGATCCGAGACGAGAAGGATCTGAAGCAGCTCCGTCATTTCTGCAAACACGTCTACGTGGACGCGACACGCGGTTCGGTTTCGTCGGACCGCGTGCTCGAGGCGCGCCAGCGGGAGTACCAATACGCCCAGTCCCTCGCCACGCCAGCCACGCGGCTCGAACATTCGAGCCGACCCAGCCTCGAGCGCCGTCTCTTCGACGCGATTGCGCGCCTGGACCGCACAGGGACGCTCGCCGGATTCTTTCAGACCAAGCATTACCGGAATGTGGCGCCCACGCGTGTGGAAGCGCCGAAAGCGGCGCAAGCCTATGACAACGCCGCTGCCGTCCTCAACGACACGCTGGAGCCGTTCCAGCAGGGCCGCGGCCTGGACGCTTCCCGACTGAAAGACGTCGTTGGACCGCTAATTGACAGCATCCTGCGCAATCAGGACGCCATGGCCTGGCTCGTATGTCTCCGCAAGAGGGAGAGCGCCAGTTCGCAGCGCTCCATCGGCAGCGCTGTCTGGGCCGTGATCCTGGGGAGGCACCTCGGCTTCGACCGGAGTGGCCTCGATACTCTCGCCCTCGGCGGCATGCTTCTCGATCTGGGCAATGCCAAGCTGCCCCGGGACATCCTGCTGAAGGAAGGTCCGCTGGAAGAAGTCGAACGTACCATCGTCAAGAAGCACGTGGCCGTCGGCCTCGACCTGGTGAAATCCACGCTGGGGCTGAATCCTGATGTGATCTCGATGATCCACTATCACCACGAACGGCACGACGGCTCGGGCTATCCAAAGAGCCTGTCCGGTGCAGACATTCCCGTGTTCGGCCGGGTCGCCGGCCTCATCGACTGCTTCGATGCCATGACGACCAAGCGGCCATACGCTCCTGCTCGATCTGCCTACGACGCGATCCGGGAACTGAACAGCCTGTCCGGCACGCGCTTCCAGCGGGAGCTCGTGGAGCAGTTCGTACAGGCCGTCGGCATGTTCCCGACCGGTTCCCTGGTCGAGCTGAACACTGGTGAGGTGGCGCTGGTTATCGAGCAGAGCCGGGTGCGCCGGTTGCGGCCGAAGCTGATGCTGCTGCTGAACCCCGACAAGACGCCTGTCAGCCGCCACGCGCTGATGGACCTCAAGGCGAAGCCCGCCGGGGGTAACGAGGACGAGGCGCGCTGGATACTCAGGGGACTCGAGCCGGGAGCCTTCGGACTCGATCCCAAGGACTACTTCGGGTAATACTTGCTCCGTCTCCCTCAGGTTGCGGGCACATGCCCCCGCCGAACGTCTCCCGTTCCCGACGACAGGCCGGCTTGCTGCTGGTTACGTCACTGTTTTTGCTTCCGTTGGGCTGCCGCCCGGTGCGGGAGGCTGCGCCGCCAGCTCCCACGACGCCCGGGGTCAACCGGCCGGTTCCAGCGGGCTACACCCGCTATCGGGTAATCCCCGGCAAATCCGATGTACGCGTGCTGGTGTACCGGGAAGGTCCCATGGCCCGGCTCGGCCACAACCACGTTCTCCGGAGCCAGGCGTTGGTGGGCGACGTGTTACTGGGCAAGCCGGGCGCGGAGCCCCGCTTCTCCCTCGTGCTGCCCGTGGCGAGCTTCAGTGTGGACGAGGCCGGTCTTCGCGCCGAGGAGGGAGAGGACTTCCCGGCTCCTGTGTCGGACGACGCGATTGCCGGCACCCGCAAGAACCTGCTGAGCGAGGCGCTGCTGGATGGCGCAAATTACCCTGACATCCGCCTGAAGAGCAGCAAGGTAAGTGGCCTGGCACCGGACTACTCCATTGCGGTTGCCGTCGAAATCAGAGGCCAAGTCCACGAACTTCAGGTTCCCGTGCACGTAGTGCGGCGGGGCGACGAACTGCAGGCGACCGGACATCTCACAGTGACTCACGGCCAGCTTGGGCTGACGCCGTTCACCGTGATGGGTGGACTCTTGTCGGTGAGAGACGACATGCGATTGCGGTTCAGGATAGTGGCGCAAGCAGGTCGAACTGCGTCCCCGGCCCCGGCGGCACCGTGAACCGTGAAGTGTCCAGCGCGACCTCCGAACGCCGGTTGAAACCGTGACGGCGGCACGCGGCGGCGAATCGTTGAGCCAACAGTGACGCCATCGGCCCGCTGCCGCGCATGCGCCTGCCGAACTGCGAGTCGTTGAGTGCGCCGTCCCGCATCTGCCGGATCAGGCTCAGCACCTTCGCGGCCTTCAGCGGGTACTGGCTCTGAATCCACTCTGCGAAGATCGGCTCCACCTCGTGGGGCAGTCGCAATAATACGTAGCCCGCATATCGCGCACCCGCATCCGCGGCGGCGGCCAGGATATCTTCAAGTTCGTGATCGTTGAGACCGGGAATCATCGGGGCGGCCAACACTCCACAGGGAATTCCGGCGGCAGCCAGCCGGCGGAGGACTTCGACCCGGCGGCGCCCGCTGGCGGTGCGGGGTTCCATGCGACGCTTCAGTTCATCATCGAACGTGGTGACGCTCAGCAGGACGTCCACCAGGTTGTCCTTGGCCAGGTTCTGCAGCAGATCCATGTCCCGTTCCACCAGCGCCGATTTGGTGATGATGTTGACGGGGTGGCGGAACTCGGCCAGCACTTCCAGGATCTGGCGCGTAATGCCGAGTTCCCGCTCGAGGGGTTGCCACGCATCGGTGTTTGAGCCCAGGGTGATTGGCTGGCAGCGGTACCCGGGCTTTGACAGTTCCTGGCGGAGAACACTGGCCGCCTCTACCTTGATATAGATCTTTTGTTCGAAATCGAGACCCGGAGACAGGTCCAGATACGCGTGGGACGGGCGCGCGTAGCAGTAAACGCAACCGTGCTCGCAGCCCCGGTAGGGATTCACGGACTGGGCAAACGGAATGTCGGGTGAGTGGTTCCGGGAGATGATGCTGCGGATCTTCTCGGCTATCCGTTCGGTTTCCGGTGCCGGCGGAGGCGTGTCGTCACCGTCCCCGTTAAACTGCCAGTCCGGGTCCTGATGGGTTGCCGTAGCCGCAAAGCGACCGGCGGGCCTGGAGGCGACGCCGCGGCCGCGGATGGGTGAACCCGGGCGCTGGGACAAGGCAATGATCCTTTGGCGTGCGAGTACTGTATGAATACACAGTAGCATGCCGGACCTTATACTGCGCGGGCCTTGTGGTCCCCCTCGGAGTGTTTCGCCGTTGAGCAGTCGCAGCGTCCGCATCCTCGGTTTGTTGGCGGTATTGGCCGCCACCGCCCTACTGATCTGGTTCTTTTCCAGGCCAAAGCCGGTGGCCGTTGCAGTGGCTGAGGTAAAGGCTGGCGACGTGCTGGCCACGGTGGCGAATACGCGGGCCGGAACAGTCGACGCCTGCAACAGGGCGCGCCTGGCACCGCCCATGGGTGGCCAGATCGCACGGTTGCCCTTCAAGGAGGGCAACCCGGTGAAGAAGGGCGACATCCTCCTGGAGCTCTGGAACGAGGACCAGCGCGCCCAGGTGTCCCAGGCAGAGCGTGAGGCCGTCGCGGCCAGGAGCCGCACCCGGGAGGCCTGCGTCAACTCTAGCGTCGCAGCGAAGAACGCCGCCCGCGTCAGCCAGCTGCGCAAGGACAACCTCGTTTCGGCGGGCGACACCGAGCGTGCGGTGGGGGAGTCGGATGCCCAGGCCGCGGTCTGCGATGCCGCCCGCGATCAGGAAAAGGTCAGCCAGGCGCGAATCGATGTCGCCCGAGCCGGGCTCGAGCGGACAATCCTGCGCGCACCGTTCCCCGGTGTCGTTGCCGAGATCAATGGAGAGGTTGGCGAGTTCGTCACGCCGTCACCGGTCGGTATACCGACGCCGCCGACAGTGGATCTGGTGGACGGCAGCTGCCTGTACATCTCGGCCCCGATCGATGAGGTTGATGCGCCAGCCGTGCGCGCCGGGCAGCGGGCGTCGATTTCACTCGACGCGTTTCCCAACCGGCGCTTCCCGGGGTTCGTTCGGCGCGTTGCCCCGTACGTGCTGGATACCGAGAAGCAGGCCCGAACCGTGGAGGTAGAGGCCGAAATCGAGAATCCGGAGCGGTACAACCTGCTGCCCGGCTACAGCGCCGACGTGGAAATCATCCTGGAGAACCGGCAGAACGTACTGCGCATTCCCAGCCAGGCGCTTCTGGAGGGCAAGCGGGTTCTGGTGCTGGATCCTGCGACGGGGCTGTTGCAGGCCAGGGCCGTCGACAAAGGCGTCGCCAACTGGGAGTACACGGAGATCCGATCCGGCCTGAAAGCTGGCGACCTCGTGGTGACGTCCGTGGACCGGGAAGGCGTGGCCGATGGCGCTGCCGCAGTCCGCGAGTGAACCGGTGGCCGGGCCGCTGGTCCGGCCGCTGATCCGGCTAGAGGGACTCACCCGCACATTCCAGGTGGGGGACCAGCTCGTCAGGGCCCTTGATGGTGTCGACATCCAGATCGGTACCGGAGAATATCTCTCGCTGATGGGGCCGTCGGGTTCCGGCAAGTCCACCCTGCTGAATATCCTCGGCCTGCTGGACCGGCCCACCGCTGGCGAGTACTGGCTGGGTGACGAGCAGACCGCTAATTTGCCGGACGATCGTCTGGCTGATACCCGTCAACGTGAAATTGGCTTTGTCTTCCAGTTCTTCCATCTGATCGCCCGCATGAGCGCCCTGGAAAACGTGGAGCTGCCAATGATGCTGGCCGGAATCAGTGCCTCGGAACGCCGGGAGCGCGCCCGCCAGGCGCTGGATGGCATGGGGCTGGGGCCACGAATGGAGCACCGGCCCAACCAGCTGTCCGGCGGCGAGCGGCAGAGGGTGGCCATCGCCCGTGCCGTCGTCATGCGGCCGCGGATACTGCTCGCCGACGAACCCACAGGGAACCTCGACAGCGTTTCCGGCAGCGAGGTCGTAAAAATCGTCGAGAGCCTGCATGAGCAGGGGTTGACACTGGTTGTCGTGACTCACGATCCCGTCATTGGCCAGCGGGCGCGGCGCCAGCTGGTCATGAAGGACGGCCGGGTGGCCAGGGACTCGGGTACGTGAGAATTGCCGACAGCAACCGGGTCGCATTGGGCGCGCTGCTCCGGGCCCCGTTGCGTACCGCCATGATGTTGCTTGCCACCGCCATCGGCGTGGCGGCAGTGGTCGTCCTGACGGCGTTGGGTGAGGCGGCACGCCTCTACGTGACCGGCGAGTTCCAGTCGTTGGGCACGCACCTGTTGATCGTGCTGCCGGGACGCACGGAGACGACGGGCGCCGGACCTTCCATGCTGGCAGGCGCCACTCCCCGGGATCTGACCCTCGGTGACGCGCGCGCCCTTGAACGCAGCGCCAACATCGAGAAGCTGGCGCCGCTGATCGTCGGCGAGGGCACGGCATCGACCGGTGCCCTCGAGCGCGACGTGACGATCATGGGCACCACGGCGGCCTTTCGGGAGATTCGTGGCTGGCGAATGGCAGCCGGCGACTTCCTGCCTCCGGGCGACATGGACAGGGAGGGCTCAGAGTGCGTGGTGGGAAGCACGGTGGGGCGGGAGCTGTTCCGGGGCGAACCGCCGGTGGGGCGCTGGCTGCGCATCGGCGACCGCCGTTGCCGGGTCACCGGGGTGCTCGCGCCGCAGGGGACATCCGTGATGGTGGATGCCGACCAGCTCGTCCTCGTGCCGGTGGCCATGGCCCAGAGCCTGTTCAACGCGCCCGGTCTTTTCCGCATCATCATCCAGGCCCGCGGCCGTGACGTGATGCCGGCCGCCAAGCGCTTCATCATCCAGACACTGAAGGAGCGGCATCGGGGTGACGAAGACGTGACCGTGATTACCCAGGACGCCGTCCTGCAGACTTTCGACGGCATCCTGGGCACCCTCACCAGGGCGTTGGGCGGCATCGCCGCGGTCAGTCTCATGGTAGCGGGCGTGCTCATCATGAATGTGATGCTCGTGGCGGTGAGCCAGCGTACCCAGGAGATCGGGCTGCTGAAGGCCCTTGGCGCCCGAAGCAGTCAGGTCCTCTGGCTGTTTCTGACCGAGGCTCTTTACCTGGCGACCTTCGGCGCAGTGGTGGGCGTCCTCGCGGGTTACGCGATCACGCTGGCGCTCGGCCAGTTCTACCCGGAATTCGATTTCCGGCCGCCGCTGTGGGCCGTGGGCGGCTCCGTGGCGCTCGCCATGGGCTGCGGTGTGCTGTTCGGGATCCTGCCCGCCCGGCGGGCCGCCAGCCTGGATCCCGTGGCGGCCCTGGCGCGCCGATGAACGGCGTGGAACTGCTGCGGTTTACGTCCACATCGGCCGCCTCGCACCGGTTGCGCAGCGGGTTGACGGCTCTTGGAATTGCCATTGGCGTGACGGCCGTCGTCCTGCTCACCTCCATTGGCGAGGGACTGCGTGGCTACATGGTTACGCAATTTACGCAGTTCGGTACCAACCTCATCGGTGTCAATGCGGGCAGGGTCCAGACGATGGGGCTGCCCACGGGTGCGCTGAACTCGGTGCGGCCACTGAGCCTGCAGGACGCGTTGGCCCTGAAGAAACTGCCCTACGTGCGGTCCATCCTGCCGCTGGTCCAGGGTTCTGCCTCGGTCGAGGGCGGCGGCCGCGAGCGGCAGTCGACCGTCAGCGGCACGGGCGATGAGATGCCGTCGGCCCTGACGTTCCGGGTAGCGCTTGGCGAATTCCTGCCGGCGGACGACCCCACCGCGCCGCGGGCCTTCGCCGTGCTGGGCAGCACGTTGCGCAAGGAGTTGTTCGGGACCTCCAATCCCCTCGGCGAGCGAATCCGGGTTGGCGGGCAGCGCTATACCGTCATTGGCGTCATGGAGTCGAAGGGGACCATGTTCGGGTTCGATCTGGACGATGCGGTGTATGTACCGGTCGCCAAAGGACTCGAACTCTTCAATCGTGAAGGCCTGTTCGAGATTGACGTGCTCTATGAAGAGGGCGCGCCCGTTGATGAGGTAGTCGAGGCGGTCCGCCGGACGCTGATCGCCAGGCATGGCGGCGAGGATTTCACCATCACGACCCAGCAGCAGATGCTGGATGTGCTGGGCTCGGTGCTGAACGTCGTGACCTTTGCCGTGGGCGCTCTCGGAGGCATCTCCCTGCTCGTCGGTGGTGTAGGCATCTTCACGATCATGACCATCGCGGTACGAGAGCGCACCGCGGAAATTGGCCTGCTACAGGCGATCGGCGCACGACGGCGCCAGATCCGGGATCTGTTCCTCGGCGAGTCGCTGATCCTCGCAGGCGTCGGGGGTCTGGCCGGGATACTGATTGGTCTGGCCATCGTCGGCTTCCTCGGGGCCGTCGTGCCCGCGCTGCCGGTCAGACCAGCCTGGCCCTACATGGGCCTCGCGTTGCTGGTCGCTCTCGTGATCGGTCTCCTTGCCGGCGTGTTGCCGGCAGTGCGGGCGTCACGACTCGACCCGATCGAGTCACTGCGGGCGGACTGAAGCGGTCGTGGGCGGTACCGGAAGATGGCTACGGAGCAAGGGGCAACAGTTGCCGCCGCTGATACGGGTCCAGCTCGCGCCATACTTTCCTGACCTGGATCTAGATGCCGTGCGACTCCACGACGGCATCCCGCGTTACGTCCGTGGCCGGCCAGGTGGCTACGTCAACCGCCACCGCATCTACGTGGCCTCCCGTCCTGCCCGCGAGGACGATCCGGACTGGCTGGCACTCATTGCCCACGAACTGACCCATGTCCGGCAGTACCACCGGATGGGCCCCTGGCGGTTCCGCCTGGCCTACCTGCGCGAGTACCTGGCGGGTCGTGTGCGTCGGCTGGGGCACGACATGTCTTACCGGAACATTTCCTTCGAGCGTGCGGCCCGGGACCTGGAAGAGCGCGTCCGCCGGGATTTCGGCACTGTGTCACACCCTGCAGCGTGACCTGGGATTGCAGCTTGCCCCCGACGACCGGAGCTGGTTGCTACCGTGGGGATTGCGCTTCGTCGCTGCCCGGAAGGGCTGATCACTCAATCGGTCGT
>JBDSWH010000342.1:0-5770 GCA_039926785.1 Gammaproteobacteria bacterium | reverse complement strand
ATACAGCCCAAGGTGGACTAAGGCTCGGCAGGGAACCCACCTCCTCGTTAGCACTCTAAGATGACGAGTGCTAGGATTCTGTCAGGAGGTGGTTGAATGACTGCTGCTGGTGTCTTGATCCCAAGTCCGCTATCCAATGCCCGAGCGCTGGCGCTGGCCGGCCCCCTGGCCGGACCATTGGGCAGCCTCGAGGCGTACATGTCGGCCGTCGGTCAGGTCCCGGTCCTGAGTAAGGGCGACGAGGCCGCGCTGGCCCGCCGGCTGCGGGACCAGACCGACCTGACCGCCGCCCGGGAACTCGTCCTCTCCCAGTTACGCTTCGTGGTGCATATTGCCCGCGGCTATACCGGCTATGGCTTGCCACTGGGCGACCTGATCCAGGAAGGCAACGTCGGCCTCATGAAGGCCGTCAAGCGCTTCGACCCCGACATGGGCGTTCGCCTCGTGTCGTTTGCGGTGCACTGGATCCGCGCGGAAATCCACGAGTACGTCCTGCGCAACTGGCGGCTGGTGAAGATCGCCACCACCAAGGCCCAGCGCAAGCTGTTCTTCAACCTGCGCCGCGCCAAGAAGCACCTCGGCTGGCTCTCCAGCGCCGAGCGGGAAGTCATCGCCAGGGACCTGGGCGTCACCGCCCGCGAAGTGGGCGAGATGGAGGAACGGCTCGCGGGCCAGGACGTCACCTTCGACCCGACACCGGATGCGGACGACGAGACGACCTACGCCCCGTCGATGTACCTGACGGCTGAAGGCAGTGACCCGGCGGACGCTTTCGAAGCCAGCGACTGGCGCGAACAAGGCGCCGATCGCCTGCACGCAGCACTGGACGAACTGGATCCCCGCAGCCGGGAGATCCTTGAGGCCCGCTGGTTGGCTGAAAAGAAGACAACTCTGCAGGTTCTCGCCAAGCGGCACGGCGTGTCCGCGGAGCGCATCCGGCAAATCGAACAGAACGCGCTCAAGACGCTCCGCGCCGCCGTTTAACGAGACGGCAAGAGCGGCGGTCGCACTGACCGCCGCTCCTCTCCAGGTTACTGTTGGACGACGGGCTGGAGGGTAATCTCCACGCGCCGGTTCTGCTGGCGGCCTTCCGTCGTGTCGTTCGTCGCGATGGGCCGCGTTTCCCCATAGCCAACGGTGATCAGCCGCTGCGCACTGAGGCCCTGGGCGCCCAGGTAAGAACTGACACTGCCCGCCCGCCGCTGTGACAAATCCATGTTCTTGGCCTCATCGCCGGTGCTGTCGGCGTGACCCGCCACATCGACCACGGTCTTGTCGAATTCCTTCAGGACCAGGCCGACGGAATTGAGCACCGGGTAGAAATTCGCGTTGATGTCAGCGCTGTTCGTCTGGAACGTCACGTTGCCCGGCATGTTCAGGATGATGTTGTCGCCGTTGCGGGTCACGCTGACGCCGGTACCCTCTAGCTGGGCCCGCAACTTGGCCTCCTGCCGATCCATGTAGTTGCCGACCGCGCCACCCGCGAGGCCGCCGGCCACGCCCAGCTGGATCGCGCGCCGCTTGCGCTCCGACGAGCTGTCGCCGGTGATCAAGCCGATGGCAGCCCCGGCTGCCGCGCCAATTCCCGCGCCCTTGGTGGTCTTGCTCACTTCCTTGTCGCCGGTGTACGGGTCGTAGGTCATGCATCCCGCCACCAGTACGCCTGCGCCAAAGGTCAACGTGACAATTCTGGTAATCGTCCCAATGCTCATATCCGGCTCCTTGGATGAAAACAGGTGCTAGCCCCGCTTTATAGCGCAAAAGCCGGGCACGGCGGCAGTGCACAAGGCTTGCCGCCGGCGGCTGAACGGGGTATGAACTCACATTATGGCGACGCAGGCTTTCCAGCTGCTGGCTGAGTACTCGGCGGATCATCAGGATCCGTTCAATCGCCTGATGCACAGCATCTGCGTGCCGCTCATCTTCCTCTCGCTGCTAGGCCTGCTCTGGGCCATCCCCGTCCCGGATGTTTTTGCAACCCAGGCCCCGTGGCTCAACTTCGGTACGGCAGCCCTCGCCGGGGTTGTCATTTATTACTTGCGACTGGCCCCACGCCTAGGCACCGGAATGTTGCTTGCTTCCATCCTCATCGTCCCGCTGATTGCCTATGTCGCGACCCTGCCGGTCCCGCTATGGGTGACGGCCCTCGGCGTATTTGTCGTCGGGTGGATCGGCCAGTTCGTCGGGCACCATGTGGAAGGGCGCCGTCCGTCGTTCTTCCGCGACCTGCGCTTCCTGCTCATCGGTCCGCTGTGGGTTCTGGCGAAGCTGTACGCCGCCATCGGCCTTCGCCCCTAGTTGGCTCCTGATCCCTACAGTCACCGGGCGATCTGGGCGATTGCCCTGCCCATGATTATTTCCTCAGTCTCCGTGCCGCTGGTCGGGTTGGTGGGTACCGGGGTGCTAGGGCATCTTGATGACGAGGTCTACCTTGCCGCCGTGGCGGCCGCCGCCCAGGTGTTCAGCCTTCTCT
Source organism: Gammaproteobacteria bacterium (assembly GCA_039926785.1). Taxonomy (GTDB): domain Bacteria; phylum Pseudomonadota; class Gammaproteobacteria; order Steroidobacterales; genus SHZI01. The sequence continues at coordinate 3,297 of JBDSWH010000342.1, read as the reverse complement.
TTGTTGGACTCAATTTCCTGCGCATGGGCACGACCGGCATCACCGCCCAGGCACACGGTTCCATGACGAGGGGCGCCTCCGGGACGACGGCCGTCCGCCAGTCGCTCGGCGAGGCTGTGATCGTGGCCGTGGTGCTCGGCCTCCTGATCATCCTGCTGCAGGTTCCCATCGCCACGGCGGCATTCGGGCTCATCGGCGCCGCGCCTGACGTCACGCATCTTGGCCGCGAGTACTTCGCCATCCGGGTCTGGAGCGCACCGGCAGCGCTGTTCAATTTCGCCGCGCTTGGCTGGCTGCTCGGCATGCAGAATGCCCGGGGGCCACTGGCCATTACGCTGGTGATCAACCTGACCAACGTGGCGCTGGACCTGTGGCTCGTGCTCGGGCTGGGCCTCAAGGTGGCGGGCGTGGCGACTGGCGCGATGCTGGCTGAGGTGGCCGGCGCGGTGGCGGCGGCGTGGCTTCTGCGCCGGGAACTCATGCGCCATCCGGGCAACTGGTCCGGCACCCGCCTACTGGACCCGCAGGCCTACCGGGCGCTGCTACGGATCAACGGCAACCTTTTTATCCGCACGCTAGCTCTGATGTTCACCTTTGCCTTCGTGACGGTCCAGGGCGCGCGATCGGGCAGCGTGGTGCTGGCCGCCAACGCGCTGCTGATGAACTTCCAGTGGCTCACTTCCTACGCGCTGGACGGCATTGCCAACGCGGCCGAGGCGCTGGTGGGCCGGGCCGTTGGCGCACAAGACGCGGCCGGCTTCCGGAACGCGGTACGCCGAACCTTGGCCTGGTCGCTGGCCTTCGGCGGACTGTTCAGCCTCACCTTCTGGCTTGGCGGTGCGGCGATCGTCCGACTCCTGACAAGCCTGCCCGAGATCCGGACCACGGCGCTTGAGTACCTTCCCTGGTTGATTGTGCTACCCCTGATTTCGGTGTGGAGCTTCTTCTACGACGGCGTCTTCGTCGGCGCCACACTCAGCCGTGAGATGCGCGTGGTGATGACCACGTCGGCCGCCCTCGTCTTCATCCCCGTGTGGTACTTCACGAGGGACCTCGGCAACCACGGCTTGTGGCTGGCCTTCACTACCTTCATGGTTGCGCGCGGACTCTTCATGCACCTCTGGTTCAATCGCCTAAAGGAATCCCTGGCTCATGCCGCAACCACCTGACGCGCCGGTCGGCACGAACCCCTGGCAGACGCTGTCGACCCGGGTGGAATTCGAGAATCCCTGGTTCACGATCACGACCCACGACACCATCGCGCCGGACGGTAGCCGGCCGCACTACGGGAAAATCAGTTTCAAGAACCGGGCCGTGGCGATCGTGCCACTGGACGAGGACCAGCACACCTGGCTGGTTGGCCAATGGCGCTTTCCGCTGGGAGAGTACTCCTGGGAACTGCCCATGGGCGGCGCGCCGCGCAGCGAGGATCTTGCGGCTGCTGCGGGCCGCGAATTGCGAGAGGAAACGGGACTGACCGCTGGCCAGCTCCGGTTGGCCATGAAGCTGCATACCTCCAACTCCGTCACCGACGAAGAGGCCTACGTGTACCTGGCGGAAGGGCTGACGCCCGGCACGCCCGCATTCGACGAAACCGAGCAGCTGGAAGTGCGCCGCCTGCCCTTCGCCGAGGCGTTGGCGATGGCCATGGACGGGCGGATCACGGACGGCATTTCCGTCGCGGCAATTCTTAAGGTTGCCCGGATCCTGGGACTGTAAATCGGTAAATCGGGGACATGCCTAATTTGGTGCCGCAAATATAGGCATGTCCCCAATTACCACGGGTAGAATTGCGTCATGGCGACCAAGACGCGGCGCAAGAAGGTAATCCGCAAATCCGTCCGCAAGGCCGGCGGCGGTCCGATCGTGGGCGTGGTCATGGGCTCCGATTCGGATTGGCCCACGCTCAGGGCAGCTGCCGAGATCCTGCAGGAATTCGGCGTGCCCTTCGAGAAGCGGGTGGTGTCCGCCCATCGTACGCCCCAGCTGATGTTCGACTACGCCGAATCCGCCCGGGACCGCGGCCTCAAGCTCATCATTGCCGGAGCCGGCGGCGCGGCCCACCTGCCGGGCATGCTGGCCGCCAAGACGACGCTCCCGGTGCTCGGCGTACCGGTGCAGACCAAGGCACTTGCCGGCCAGGACTCGCTGCTGTCCATCGTGCAGATGCCCAGGGGCGTTCCCGTGGCCACCTTTGCCATCGGCGAGGCGGGCGCCGCCAACGCGGCCTTGTTCGCCGTCGCCGTGCTCGCTGGCGAGTATCCGACTCTGACCCACAAGCTTGCCGCCTTCCGCAATCGCCAGGCCAAGGCCGTCATGGCCATGAAGCTCGCGGACTGAATGTCCGCCGCCGCGCGCGCTGATTCCGCCTTGATGATCTCCGCCCCGGCCACCCTGGGTCTCCTCGGCGGCGGGCAGCTCGGCCGCTTCTTTGTCCAGGCAGCCCATGAACTCGGCTACCGCGTCTGGGTACTTGACCCCGACACTGACAGCCCCGCCGGTCGCCTTGCCGACCGGCACCTCGCGGCCGCCTACGACGACAGGGTTGCCCTCGACGCGCTGGCCGCTGGATGTGCGGCGATCACCACGGAGTTCGAGAACGTCCCGGCACCGTCGCTGGAGTACCTGGCACGGACGGTGCGAGTGCGGCCGTCTGCCGCCGCCGTATCCGTCTGCCAGGACCGGATTGCCGAGAAGTCATTCCTGCGCAACCAGCATCTGCCCCACGGTCCCTTCGCCATCGTCCGCAGCGAACAGGACCTGGAGACTGCGCCCACGACGCTATTTCCCGGCGTACTGAAAGTTGCCCGCTTCGGTTACGACGGCAAGGGACAGGCACAAGTGGCTTCGCGCGACGAAGCGCTGGACGCCTGGCGCAGGCTGGGCATTGAAGCCTGCGTGCTCGAGGCCCTGTTGCCGCTGGACTGCGAAGTTTCCGTAGTCCTGGCCAGGGACGCTGCCGGCGTGGCCGCCAGTTTCCCCGTCGCCGAGAACAGCCACCGGCAGGGGATCCTCGCCGTGTCGATCGTTCCGGCGCGCATCACCGCCGAGCTGGCCGAGTCTGCACGCCGGTGCGCGCTGCGCATTGCCACGGCGCTGGACTACGTCGGCACGCTGGGGGTCGAGTTCTTCATCAGTCGCGGCGTTCTGTACGTGAATGAGATGGCGCCGCGGCCACATAACAGTGGTCACTACACGCTGGACGCCTGCACTACCAGCCAGTACGAGCAGCAGGTCAGGGCGCTCTGCGGCCTGCCGCTGGGAAGTCCCGCACTGATCAGTCCCGCCGTGATGGTG
>JBDSWH010000341.1:0-11004 GCA_039926785.1 Gammaproteobacteria bacterium | reverse complement strand
GCCTGGCTCACGGCACCCACGACACCATTAGCGCCAATTCGCAGGCCCTTGACCGGGATGGGCGCGGAGGGCGTCCAGTCCGGATCCAGGCTGATGAACGTCGGCCGGTTGAAGAGGTAGCCGTAGCTGTCGAATTGGCTGACCTCGAAGAGCACGTAGCTGGCGGGTGTGCCGGTGTGCGCGCTGACATCGAACAGCAGGAAGAATTTCTCCCCCACTCCCGCGTCGAAGTTCTGCTGGACTTGCTCGGGGGTCAGCGCGCGATTGTGGATGGCGGTCATGCGGAGCACGCCCTGCCACTGGCGGTCGCCCGACGGTTCGTTGCCAAGCACCAGCGCGAAGGTGTCGTCCCAGTCGCCCAAGGTGCCGCCAGCGGCCGGATCCGGGTCTTCCGTATAGACGCCGTTCACGTAGATGCGCCGGCCCGCGACCGGGTCGTAGGTCATCACGACGTGCTGGAGGGTTGCCTGGGCGTCTTCGTCATCGTCCAGGGTCTGAAGCAATGGTGAACCGTTGGCATCAGACGTGCTGCTGCGGTTGAAGAAGTCGTAGCTGTACAGCGTCTGGCCCATCGTGAAGTTGCGCAGCGTGGACCCGGCGGAGTACGTGACGACGCGCGCCTCTTCCTGGTTCACGTTGGCCGGGGCAGCCCAGGCCTCGATGCTGTACTGCCCGGTCGCCGTTATCAGGTTGTGAAGCTTCTTGCTCGCCGTCGTGGAGCCCTGCGCACGGCCGCTCTTGATGTTGATACCCCAGCCGCCGACCCAGGTGATGTCGCCGGAGAGCGTCAGGTTGATGGCCGGCTGGACGCCGCTGGTGTCAAAGGCCGTGGCCCCGCTGCCTTCCTTGAACTCCCACAGCGCGATCTGGCCCGCCTCGTAGCGGCTGCCGCCGCTGGCCACCGTGCCGTCGTACATGGTCAGGGCCTTGCTGATGACCATTGCCGGGTCCACGGAGGTCACCGTGATCGTCCCGGCGAAGTCGCGGATGCGGTCTTCCATCTCCTGGGCGTTGGCCGCGCAGTTGTCCCAGCAGTTGTGGAACTCATCGCGCAGGCGAAGCACCAGCCGGGAGTTCTCCGGGCTGTCCAGGTTGATCTTGGTCTTCACCGCGGCGTACGCGGAATTGACGTCCTCGTCTGCAAAGAACGGGGACTGCTGGGTTGCCGAGGTCGAGCTGTGGCAGCCGGAGCAGTACTCGTTCAGTACCGGATACACGGTCGTGGCGAAGTCACCGGAGTCTTCCGGGAAGTTCCGGCTCTGGCCCACATTCTTCACTGGCGGCGCCACCAGCTGGATGGTCTTGGTGCCGCCGCTGGCCGTGCCGGCGATCCAGTTTTCCACCCAGGTCTGCATCGTCGTGGCGCAGGCCTGAATGGCTGCCTGGTTGCTGCCGAGCCAGCAGTTGTGGCCCGTCGCCATCTTCTGGACGATGACGGACATGCCGGGGTCGGTGCGGTCAACGAGTTGGTCGGCCGCGGCCCAGGCCAGATTTACATCGTCATCGCGCGCAAACATCGGGTCCTGGGTGCCACCGTGGCAGCCCGAGCATCGGGCGACGCCGCCGTTCCGGACGTTTGTCCAGAGCGCGTTCATGAAATTCTGGATGTCAGCCGTCTGGGGCGCCGGGCCTGTGTAGGTTTCCGGCGGGTCCACGTTATTGGGAGGCAGGCGTTCCGTGCCGGCCCCACCGCCGCATGCCACGAGCACCGAAGCCGCGAAGAGGAGCGACGAGGCCTGTAGGAGCGCCTTCAGGCGCGATATCATTTTCACCGTCGAGCCTCCGTTCAATCGCCCATGCAGTACGCAGCGGACTCGGCGAAGACCTGCTTCAGTCTGTAGCCGCCGGTCCGGAACGAACTGACCATCGAATCTATTTGCGTCCGGTCGGAACCGTCGACCGGCGACCGAAGGCACACGTTCCGGAACACCTTTTCAACCTGGCAGCGGGCAAACGCCGTGCTGTTGGCCAGTTCCTGTCCCATGGTCTTGGCGCCCGTGCCGCTGCCAGCAAGCTGGGCGTCCCAGCCGAGCAGTGCGTTCTGGCCCGCGCGCCAGTAGTTGCTCCAGTGATCGTCCGGCGTGCGATAGCCGTACTGGAAAGTCGCGTCGTTGTTGAAGTACTTGGGTTGCACCACGCCGGGTGTGTACTGGATGCGTCCCAGTGCCGGGTCAAAGGTGTAATAGGCGAAGGCCTGGGCCAGCGGATCCATGCCGCTGTGACAGCCGATGCAATTGTTCAGGAAGATACGACTGTCGCCACCCGGGCTGCGCGAGACGTCCTGGCGAATCCGGTCCGGGGTCCGGCTGGTGTCGTGCACCTGCTCCATGTCCCGGCACAGGTGATTCAGCATGGTGAAGCGGAACATTGCCCGGTTCGTCCCGGCGATGAAGAATGCCTCGGCGGCGGCTCGCGTGGTCAACACGCCGGCGGTTGCCGAGTCCGGCAGGCCGCTTACCGCTGACTGGCTGGACGCGATCAACCGGGTCTTCAGGTCGGCATTCTGGTCATCCAGTGCCTGGTAGTTGTCATTGTTGCTCGGTGAATAGGCCGGAACGCCGCCGCCGGTGCCTACGTAGACGAGGTTGGCGGAAAGTAGCGTATTGAACGGCACGTCGTCCCGGACCATGCCGATCACGGTTGCCGTGTAGTCGTTAAGCGGCACGAAGACACTCTGGTCGCGGTTCGTCCAGGGCGCAGCGAAGTTCTTCAGGGTCACGCTGTAGAAGTTGCTGTTGTCCATGGCCGTCAAGGCCGCGTCGGTCGCATTGCTGCCGGCCACGTCGGCCTGCATGTCGGTCAGGACCGCTTCGGTAGGCGGTACCCCAGCCAGGCGTTCATGGATCCGGCGGGCCTGCTCGCGCGGACCGGCGCTTGCGACCGAACTGGCCAGAACGCCGGCAAGCGCAACCGCTGCTGACAGAGCCAGCAGATTCAAGTTGCGCCCACGCCGGGCCGACAAAGTGACGGCAATGCGCCGTCCTGGCAGCAAGGTGATCAAGTTGTGCCCATCCCAAAAACCTGGCGCCTTGCGCGCCGGGGTGCATTTAGCTTGGAGGTGGATCAGGGGTTCTGTGACTGCCTTAACGGTTCGTGGAAAAGACGTTGTATTACGTTACCTCCCGGGCAATTGGGCGCCACGCATCGGCTCTTATGCATCACGGCCTTTTGTCTTGGGCGGGCCGTGATGGGGATGATGATGACTGCAAGGATGCGGAATATTCCGTGGCCGGCGCGCGCGCGCACGTCGGCCCGATGGACAATTGGCCTGCTGGCCGCCGTGCTGGCGGCGTGTGGCGGCGGTGGCGTGGGTGGCGACCAGAATCCCGATCCGGTCGTGGTGGATGTGCCCATCGCCTACGTAAAGAGGCCCGTTCCCGTCGACAACGAGGGTCGTGTGCAGCCCTCCGACGTCCGCGAGTTGCGCACCTTCAATATCGGGGCCGACCTGTTCGTGCGCGAGCGCGCCGCAGTGTCTGCCGAAGAGATAAATGTCACGAACCGGGTCACCCAGGGAGGCGGGCTTTACGACATCCGGGATCTCGACATGGCCTATGACGGGTCAAAGGTGGTATTCGCGATGCGCGGCCCCTTCATCCAGGGCGGCGACGAGGAAGATCAGCCGACCTGGAACGTCTGGGAATACACGCTCTCCACCGACGAACTGCGCCGGGTCATCGCGTCGGACCTGAACGCTGAAGCGGGCCATGACGTCGCACCTCACTACCTGCCCGACGGCCGCGTCGTGTTTTCCTCCACGCGCCAGCGGCAGTCAAAGGCCGTCCTGCTGGACGAGGGCAAACCGCAGTTCGAGGCCCAGGATGAGGACCGCAACGAACCCGCCTTTGTGTTGCACGTGATGAACGACGATGGTTCCGCCATCCACCAGATCTCCTTCAATCAGAGCCACGATCTCGACCCGACAGTCCTGACCAATGGCCAGGTCCTGTTTACCCGCTGGGACAACGCCGCCGGCAACAACGAGATGAACCTGTACCGCATGAACCCGGACGGTTCAGGTCTGGAGCTCTATTACGGGTCCCAGAGCCACGACACCGGCACCAATGGAGCCACCGTCCAGTTTGTCCAGCCGCGGGAGATGCCGGACGGCAGGATCATGACGCTCGCGCGCCCGTTCCGGACGGACGAGTCGGGTGGTGACCTGGTGGCCATCGATGCCGAGAACTTCGTCGAGAACCTGCAGCCGACCGCCCTGAACGCGGGCCTGCTGGCCGGGCCGGCCCAGGAGCGTCTCGTCGTGAACGACGTTCGAACCGACGACAGCATTTCTCCCGGCGGTGAGTTCAGCGCGGCATACCCGTTATTTGACGGCACACAGCGGATGTTCGTCAGCTGGAGCCCGTGCCGTTTGCTGAGCGTGACCCTGCAGATCATTCCCTGCACGACTGCCGCTCTGGCCGACCCGGCCGTGGTGGCGGCACCACCGCTCTATGGCATCTGGATCTACGACCGCGCCGCCAATACCCAATTGCCCGTGTTCGCACCTGAAGAGGGCATTGTGATCAGCGACGTCGTGGCGGGGCAGCCGCGGGCCGCGCCGCCGATCATCTATGACGGTGACACCACCGGCACGCTGGATCCCGACCTCGTCGCCGAAGGCACCGGGATCATCGACATCCGGAGCGTCTACGACTTCGACGGCGCTACTGGTTTCAACCTTTCGGTCCTGGCCGATCCTGCGCAGACCACGGCCGATGAGCGCCAGGCCCGCTTCCTCCGCCTCGAGAAGGCCGTGGCGCTGCCCGACCGGGATGTGCGTGATTTCGATCCCAGTGCCTTCGGCGTTAGCCAGGGCCAGGGGATGCGCGAGATCCTGGGCTACGTGCCCGTCGAGCCTGACGGCTCCGTGGTGGCCAAGATACCCGCCAACGTCCCGCTGGCGCTGTCGGTCCTCGATCGTAACGGGCGCCGCATCACCGGCCGCCATCAGAACTGGCTGCAGGTGCGCCCGGGTGAGGTGCTTACCTGCAACGGCTGTCACGTCGCCAATAGCGGCCTGTCCCATGGCCGCAAGGCCGCGTTTACCAGCGTCTGGGCCGGTGCCAGCGCCGACGGCCAGCCGTTCCCCAATACCGAGGCGGTGTTGTTCGCTGACTTCGGCGAAACCATGGCCCAGGTGAAGAAACGCATCAGCTGTGCCACCGACTGCGGGCTGATCACACCCAGTATCGATGTGGCCTACGACGACATCTGGACGGATCCGGTGGCCGCCGGACGGGCCAAGGACGCGAGCTTTGCCTACCGCTATGCCGACCTGACAACGCCGCTGCCCACGCCGGGAATCTGTATTACCAACTGGTCGCCGACCTGCCGGATCACGATCAACTACGAGGCGCACATCCACCCGCTCTGGTCCAAACCGCGCGTGACGCTGGATGTGGACGGAGTGACTGTCGTGTCGGACGACACCTGCACCAGCTGCCACTCACTGGTGGACGCGGACGCCGCAGCGCGGGTGCCGGTGGCGCAGCTCGACCTGAGCGATGGCCCTTCCGACATCGACGCCACGCAGTTCAAAGCCTACCGGGAACTGCTCTCGGCCGACAACGAGCTGGAGCTGAATGGCGGTAATCTGCAGGATCGCCTCGTCCAGATCGGCGTCGATCCCGTCACCGACGACCCGATATTTGCACCGGTTGGGGTCAATCCCTCGATGAGCCCCGCCGGGGCGCTGGCCTCTGCCACCTTCTTCAACCGCTTTGCCGCCGGTGGCTCCCACGAAGGCCGGCTGACGGCGGCTGAGCTCCGCCTGCTTTCCGAATGGGTCGACATCGGCGCCCAGTACTACAACGACCCGTTCCAGGCTCCGCTCAACTGAGCCGCTGCAGGACTCGTCATGCGCCAGTTAATCCTCATTGCGGCCCTCGTTTTCGTGGGCGAGTTCACACCCGCTTATGGCAAGACGGACCATTATGAAGCGGTCGTGGCGGAGCCCTTCCTTGAGCTCCACACGGGGCCCGGGCGGGGCTTTCCGGTGTTCCACGTGGTGGACCGCGGCGAGCAAATCGATGTGGTGAAGCGCCGGACCGACTGGTTCCAGGTGCGCACCAGCAAAGGCGTGCTGGGCTGGGTGAAGCTGGAGCAGATGGCCGACACGCTGGACACGGCGGGGAAGCCGACGGCACTGGACGATCCGACGGCTGATGACTACGTAGGACGGCGTTGGGAACTAGGGCTACAGCTCGGCGATCTGGACGGCGCGAGCGTGATCTCCCTCTATGGCGGGTATCACTTCACGCGCAACCTGTCGACGGAGCTGCGAGTGGGTGATATCAGCGGCGACTTCTCCAGCGGCTGGATGGCGACGGCTGACATCGTCCACCAGCCCTTTCCGGAGTGGCGGGTGTCGCCCTACGCGGCGCTGGGTACGGGCGTGATCCACATCGAGCCGTCGGCCACGCTGGTGCAGACGGAGGACCGCACCGACCAGGTGGGGCACGTGGGCCTGGGGCTGCGGATGTACGTGAGCCGGCGGTTTATGTTCCGGGGCGAATACAACAGCTACCTGACCTTCACGAGCCGCGACGACAACGAGGAACTGGACGAATGGAAAGCGGGCTTCGCGTTCTTCTTCTGACCGGACTGGCGGCAGCCGCGACGGGCTGCAGCCTGTTTGGCCGGGACGATCCTCCGATGGAGGATGCCGGCGCGTCCGCGCCCGTGATCTCGCCGGAGGTGGAGCGGCGCCCGATCAAGACGCCGAAAATCGACACCGAGGATTTCGAGATCACCGCGTACTACGGCCTGATCAGCGTCGAGGATTTCGGGTCCAACTCGATATACGGGGTCCGCGCGGCCTACCACGTGACCGAGAGCCTGTTCCTGGAGGGCACGTACGCCTTTCCGAGCGAGGTGGATCGGTCCAGCGTGGAGGTGCTGAGCAACATCAACCTGCTCGGGAGCGACCGGGATTACTCGTACTACGACCTGGCGGTGGGTTGGAACCTGCTCCCCGGTGAAGTCTTCATTGGCCGGAATCACGCCTTCAATTCGGCGCTGTACGTGGTGGGCGGTGCTGGAAATACGAGCTTCGCTGGCGACGAGCTCTTCACGCTGACATTTGGAGCGGGCTACCGGGTGCTGGCGACTGATGCGATTGCTTTGCATTTCGACGTCCGGGATCACCTGTTCGACAACGATGTCACGGGTGAGGACAAGACGACCCACAACATCGAATTCAACCTGGGACTTTCCTGGTTCTTCTGAGGTGTACATGCGCACTTCCCTGCCAATGTTGCTCAAGTCTCTCGTGATGGCCGCGCTGCTGGCCGCGCCCGTAGTGGCGGGCAACGCCACGGGTGGCGCCGTCGCGCCGGCCGCCGAGTTCAAGCTCACCTCCAGGGCCGGGGCGCCTGTCGCCCTGAGCGGCCTCAAGGGCCAGGTGGTGCTGATCAACTTCTGGGCAACCTGGTGCGGCCCGTGCCGCAAGGAAATGCCCCTGCTGGAGCAGATCCAGAAGAAGTACGCACCGCTGGGCTTCACCATGCTGGGCGTGAACGTGGAAGAAGATACCCGACTCATGGACACGTTCCTCAATGACGTTCCCGTGAGCTTCCCCATACTGCTCGATCCCGCGAACGGCGTGAGCAAGCTCTACAACGTGTCAGCCATGCCGAGCACGGTGATCGTGGACCGCAAGGGCAACGTGCGCTTCGTCCACCAGGGGTACCAGCCCGGCGACGAGGGCAAGTACCAGGACATGATCCGCCAGCTGATCCGGGAAAAGGCATGAAGGCGGGCGTCGCCATTCTGATCGCCGGCCTGCTGATGGCGGGTTGCAGCGGCATCGAGCCCTGGGTCAAACCCTACGAACGGGATCGGCTGGCCGATCCGATCATGAGCTTCGACCGGAACCCGGTCTCGGGCTCTTACATCGACCATGTGCATGAGGCGCGTGAGGGTGCCCGGGGTGCTTCCGGAAGCGCCGGTGGAGGCTGCGGTTGCAACTGAGATGAAGGTCATGGCCCCTGTAGGAGCAGCTTTAGCCGCGATCCCGTTCCGATCGCGGCTAAAGCTGCTCCTGCTGCTGTTGACGTCGCCCGCGGCGCTTGCCGGGGTTCTGCCCGAGGAACGGGCGGATGCGCTGTATCACTACTACGACGGCGGCGGCGTGGAGATTGACGGTCCATCGCTGCTCGTTCGCAAGTCCGTGGGCGAGAAGGTTTCCGTCTCGCTTAGCTATTACGTCGACACGATCAGTAGCGCCTCCATTGACGTGGTGACCACGGGTGCCAGCCCCGACGGTTACAACGAGAAGCGGACCCAATGGGGTACAGGGGTGGACTACCTCCGGGGCGACACGACGATGAGCCTCGGCTACAGCACCAGCGACGAGAACGACTACCAGGCCGACACTCTCAACTTCGGCATCAGCCAGGATGTGTTCGGTGGGCTCACCACGATCTCCCTCGGCTACGGCAGCGGCTCCGATGAGGTCAGTCGCCGCGGTGACCCGACCTTTGCCGGCAATGTGGACCGTCACGCCTACCGGCTTGGCGTTACGCAGGTGGTCACCCGCAACCTGATCATGGGGTTCTCCTACGAGGCGATCGCCGACGAGGGCTTCCTGAACAATCCCTACCGCCGCGTGCGGTACGTGGACGTGAATGAGGCCACCGGATACGGCCTGCAGTACGAGGTATACCCGGAGACCAGGGCCAGCAACGCCGCGGCCATCCGGGCCAAGTACTACCTGCCTTACCGGGCCGCCATCTCGGGCGAGTACCGCTATTTCACCGACGACTGGGGCATCGACGCCCACACTGTCGAGGTCGGGTACGCGCAGCCATTCCGCTCGCAGTGGATATTCGACTTCAAGTACCGGTTTTACACGCAGTCGGCGGCCGATTTCTATAGCGACCTCTTCCCCTATGCGAATGCACAGAACTACCTGGCCCGGGACAAGGAGCTCAGCACCTTCCAGAGCCATGGGCCGCACCTTGGCGCCAGCTACACCTTCATGGACCGGCAGGGCGACAGGCCGATGAAGAGTACGGTCAACGTGTTCGCGGACTACTACATGTACTCGTATGACGATTTCCGCGACCTTCGTCCCGACGTGGATGTCGGCACCGAGCCGCTCTACAGCTACGACGCTATCGTCGTGCAGGCTTTCTTCTCGCTCTGGTTCTAGGGCCGCCCGCGGCGCTACCATCGCCGCGTCAACTGTCCGGACCCTGCCCATGCGCCGCCTCGCACTCGGTCTAATGCTGTCACTGGCCGCGCTGCCCGTCCGGGCGGAGTGGTACAGCGATTCACAGGAGAAGATGGGCACTCGCGTCGAGATCCAGTTGTGGGCCGACAGCGAGTCCGCGGCTCGGCCGCTGCTCGTCGCCGGGATGGCGGAGTTCGACCGCATCGAATCCTGGATGAGCACCTACCGGGAGAACTCGGAGATCTCCGGAGTCAACCGGCTGGCGGCGCGGGAGCCGGTCCGGGTGTCCCCCGAGCTCTTCGGGATCGTCCGAAAATCCCTTGAGCTGTCGGTATTGTCGGATGGCGCCTTCGACATCACGTTCGACAGCGTGGGGCGGTTGTATGACTTTCGCGCCGGTATTCATCCCGATGCGGAGGCCATCCGCAAGAACCTGTCCGATATCAATTACCGCCACGTGATTCTCGACCCCGCCGCCTCTACGATCCGGTTCACCCAGGAGGGCACGCGGATCAACCTGGGCGGTATCGGCAAGGGTTACTCCTGCGACCGGGTTGCCGACGTGCTGAGAAACGCAGGCGTGCGCTCAGGCCGGGTGAACGCCGGGGGTGATACCCGCCTCATCGGCAAACGCCTCACTGGAACCGGGGAGGGCGGGCCCTGGATGGTGGGCATCAGGGATCCGGATGTCGCCGACCGCTGGGTTACCCGGTTGGCCCTCGAGGACGAGGCGATTTCCACAGCGGGTGACTACGAGCGCTACTTCGACGAGGACGGCGTTCGCTACCACCACATCATCGATCCAAAAACCGGCGACTCGGCCCGGGGTGTTCGCAGTGTGACGGTCATCGGGCCCGACGCGACGATGACCGATGGCCTGGACAATTCGGTGTTCATCCTCGGCCCCGAGCCGGGCCTCGCCCTCATCGATGCCACACCAGGCTACGCCGCCGTCGTGATCGACGCGCAGCGCAACGTCCGCTTCTCGAAGGCGCTCATGTCCCGGTAGAGAGGCACCGGGTTTGCAACCTTGCATTGTCGCTCGCACGCGCAGCGAATCGCTCCGAAGTCGCCCGATTTACCGCAGGAGTTGCGGCCTAGACGCAGGCAGACTTCCGTCGAAGTCGGGGTTTTTCATGTCGCGACGCTTGCGTGTGCACATTCCGGGTGGCGTCTATCACGTCACTCTGCGGGGAAATCACCGGCAGGACATCTTCGGGGATCGGGCGGACCGGTCGACGCTCGACAGCATGGTCAGGGGCGCCGCCGAGCGCACCGGGGCGCGGATACTTGCCTACTGCTGGATGACGAACCACATTCACCTTGTGATCCAGGCAGGGGACCAGCCTCTCGGACGTCTGATGCAGATGGTTGGCTCGAAATATGCCCGCTATCGGCAACAGCGCGCAGGCACCACGGGCCACCTTTTCGAGCGCCGGTACCACGCGGTTCTGGTGGCGCGTGAGCACCAATTGGCCCACGTCGTGCGGTATGTGCACCTTAATCCCGTGCGCGCTGGACTGGTGGCGGAGCCCGCCGAATTTCAGTGGTCAAGTCATCGACAGTACCTCGGCCTGAGTGACGCGCCGTGGGTCTGGCCGGAAGCCCTGCTAAGCCTGCTGGCCGGCGATCTGACCGAGGCCCGAAGGATTTTCACAGCGTTTTGCGGGGAAGCCTTGTCGGATCCCGCTCGCATGGATGCTGCCCGCGACCTGCTGATCCGCGGCGGAAAGCCCGAAGTAAGGCTCGGGCGATCACAAGTCGGGCCTACACTGACGCTCGACGAGATCATCGCGGAGGTCTGCGGCAGGAGCGGCCTTCCAGAGCAC
>JBDSWH010000340.1:0-3627 GCA_039926785.1 Gammaproteobacteria bacterium | reverse complement strand
CCCCGATCCGCGACGTGGTTGCCTCGTGCTCGACGACGGCCGTCGGATTCCGCACTTCCATGTACGGAAAGGTGTGGGCCCCGCACCGGGCGCCCATCAGCAGGGAGTCGCACTGGGTGTAGTTGCGGGCGTTCTCCGCGGTCGGCAGGATCTTGACGAGCCCGCGATAGGCGTTCTGGGCCCGACCCGCCGAGATGCCCTTCGACACAATCGTGCTCCGCGTGTTGCGGCCGATGTGGATCATCTTCGTGCCCGTGTCCGCCTGCTGCAGGTTGTTGGTGACCGCTACCGAGTAGAACTCCCCCACGGAGTTCTCGCCGCGCAGGATGCAGCTGGGATACTTCCACGTGATCGCGGAGCCAGCCTCGACCTGGGTCCAGGAAATGCGCGAGTTGGCGCCCCGGCAGTCACCACGCTTGGTGACGAAGTTGTAAATGCCACCCTTCCCGTCCGCGTCGCCGGGGTACCAGTTTTGCACGGTCGAGTATTTGATGGTCGCGTCCTTGAGCGCCACCAGCTCGACCACGGCCGCGTGCAGCTGGTTCTCGTCCCGCTGCGGGGCGGTGCAGCCCTCGAGATAACTCACGTGGCCGCCGTCCTCCGCGATGATCAGCGTGCGCTCGAACTGGCCGGTCTTTGCCTGGTTGATCCGGAAATAGGTCGACAGCTCCATGGGGCAGCGCACGCCGCGGGGGATATACACGAACGAGCCGTCTGTAAATACTGCCGAATTAAGGGCCGCGAAATAGTTGTCCCGATAGGGAACCACCGTTCCGAGATACTTCCGGACGAGTTCCGGGTGTTCCCGGACCGCTTCGGAGAATGAGCAGAAAATGACGCCTACCGCAGACAGCTTGTCCTTGAAAGTGGTGGTGATGGACACGCTGTCGAACACGGCGTCGACAGCCACTCCGGCCAGCCGGGCCCGCTCATGCAGCGGGATGCCGAGCTTCTCGTAAGTCTCCAGGAGTTTCGGATCCACCTCATCGATGGACTTCAGTCCCTGGGGCGTCTTGGGCGCCGAGTAGTACGAAATGCCCTGATAGTCGATCGGCGGATGATGCAGCTTTGCCCAGCGGGGCTCGCGCAGGGTGAGCCAGTGCCGGTAGGCCTTCAGCCGCCACTCCAGCAGGAAATCAGGCTCGCCCTTCTTGGCGGAGATGAATCGGATCACATCCTCGTTGAGGCCGGGTGGCACCGTGTCGGACTCGATGTCTGTCACAAAGCCGTGCGCATAGCGGCGGCCAATGAGTTCCTCGAGCTCCTGATTCTGGGCACTGCCGGTCATGTCGCTAGGTCCTCAGCCTGTTGGCAGGCGATGGCGCACCCGTCCGGTACGGCCGGACAGGTCGACGAGGGGGAATTCCCGCGGTGGGTGCGCCAGCTCGGCAAGTGTGATCTCGCCCAGCGCACCGCGAATCCCGCGGTTGATCTTCTGCCAGGCCCCACCGACGGGGCAGCCGTCTTCCAGTTCGCAGCGACTCTCCGCCGTACTGCATTCCGTAATGCTGAGCGGGCCTTCGAGCACGTCGAGGATGTCCGCTGCGGAGATGCTGGCGGGCGGGTGGGCCAGCACGTACCCACCCTCGGCGCCACGCACGGAGCGCACTAGCGGGCTCCGGGCCAGCAGTTTGAGCAGCTTCTGAACGGTCGGCAGTGCCAATCGGGTGCCCGTCGCAACGTCATTGGCCGAACTCAGGTGGCCCTGGTGCACGGCCAGGTGGACCAGGATCATGGTGCCGTAGTCCGTGAGTTTGCTGATGCGGAGCATTTTGGCAGGCGGTCCCGGCGACAAAATCTATATGGGACTATGTTAGTCCAGTATGGGTCCGGGCGAAACCCTCTGTCGGTCGGCAATAGGGGAATTTGCTATTCTTCCCGGCTCAGAAACCGGAGGTTTGATTGATGTCTGCACAGTCTCTTGCTGCCGTTGCACAGGCGATGGTAGCGCCGGGCAAGGGGATCCTGGCCGCCGATGAAAGCTCCGGAACGATCAAGAAGCGCTTTGATTCCATCGGGATCGAGTCCACCGCCGAGAGCCGCCGCGCGTACCGCGACATGCTCTTCACCACGCCGGGCGCTGGCGAGTTCATCAGTGGCGTGATCCTCTACGACGAAACTCTCCGGCAGTCCACGTTGGGCGGGACGCCCTTTCCGCAGTACCTGGCCCAGCAGGGCATGCTCCCGGGCATCAAGGTCGATGCCGGCGCCAATGCCCTGGCCGGCTTTCCCGGCGAGACGATTACCGAAGGCCTGGACGGCCTGCGCGAGCGGCTGAAGGAGTACGCAGCGCTGGGCGCGAAATTCGCCAAGTGGCGTGCCGTGATCGCCATTGGTCCGGGATTCCCGGGCAGCTTCTCGCTAGCTGCCAATGCGCATGCGTTGGCCCGCTACGCCGCCCTGTGCCAGGAGGCTGGAATCGTCCCGATCGTCGAACCGGAGGTGCTCATGGACGGTGACCATGACATCGCCCGCTGCGAGGACGTGACCACCGCGGCGCTCGAGCGCACTTTCCTGGAACTTCGGGCCCATCGAGTCGATTTCGCCGGCATGGTGCTGAAGCCGAACATGGTGGTGCCGGGCGCAAGCTGCAAGCAGAAGGCCACCGTCCGCGACGTAGCCCAGGCAACCATTCGTTGCCTGAAGGCCACGGTGCCGGCCACTGTACCTGGCATTGCCTTCCTGTCGGGCGGCCAGAGCCCCGAAGAATCCACGGAGCACCTCGCCGTCATGAACGGGCTTGGCGCGCTGCCCTGGCAACTCACGTTTTCCTATGGACGCGCACTCCAGGGGCCGTCATTGAAGGCCTGGGGCGGGAAGCCCGAGGGCGTCAAGACGGGGCAGGCGGCCTTCCTGAAGCGAGCCCGACTGAACGGCCTCGCACACGGCGGGAAATACCGGCGCGAGATGGAAGTCGCCTGACGCAGTGACGGCGGACAATCTCGTACAGGTCAGCGGCCTTCGTTTCAGCCGGTCGGGGCGCCCGATTTTTTCCGGGCTCGACCTCGGTATTCGCCGCGGCAGCATCACCGCGATCATGGGTCCGAGCGGCACGGGCAAAACCACACTGCTCCGGATGATTACGGGTCAGCTGCGCCCGGAGTCGGGCACGGTCACCGTAGGCGGTCAAAATGTCGCGGCACTGTCCCGCGCGGCGCTGTTCGACCTTCGACGGCGTATGGGCATGTTGTTCCAGAACAGCGCGCTGCTGACCGACTTCAACGTGTTCGAGAACGTCGCCTTTCCGGTACGCGAGAACACGCGGCTGCCGGAACCCCTGATTCGTCAACTGGTGCTGACCAAGCTGAATTCGGTTGGCCTGCGCGGCGCGGCAGACCTGATGCCCGCCGAACTGTCCGGCGGGATGTCCCGTCGCGTCGCCATGGCGCGTGCCATGGTTCTCGATCCCGAGCTGCTCCTGTACGACGAGCCCTTCTCCGGACTGGATCCCATCTCCCTGGGTGTGGTGCTCCGGCTCATTCGCCTGAACAACGATGCGCTCGGCCTGACAAGCATCGTCGTGTCGCACGATGTGGCCGAAATCAGCCACATTGCGGACCACTGCTTCGTGATTTCGGAGGGGCGTGTGATTGCGTCCGGCGCGCCGAAGGAACTGTCCGAGAGTCA
>JBDSWH010000339.1:0-2654 GCA_039926785.1 Gammaproteobacteria bacterium | reverse complement strand
CCTGCGCCGTGACCCTGCACAAGGGCGTGGCCAAGCACGTGGTTCGGGGCCACGGCCTGGCGACGCCGGACTTCGCCGTCTTGGAGTCGGCCGAGGAAGCGCGCCACCTGAAGCTCCGCTTTCCGGTCTTTGCCAAGCCGGTCGCCGAGGGCACGGGCAAGGGCATCTCCACGGCGTCACGCGCCGGGTCGCAGGCTGAACTCCTGGCCGTCTGCAGTGCACTGCTGGCACGACACCGGCAACCGGTGATCGTGGAGGAGTTTCTGCCCGGACGGGAATTCACGGTGGGCCTGGTGGGTACCGGTACGGAAGCCGAAGCCCTTGGCACCATGGAAGTACACTTGGGGCCGAAGGCGGATCCGGGGGTGTACACGTTCGACAACAAGGAGCACTGGGAGGGCCGCGTCACCTACTCCCTGCTGACGGAGGAGCCGCTTCTGACGGCGGTGGAGACCCTCGCTATTGACGCCTGGCGCGCGCTGGGGTGCCGGGATGGCGGCCGGCTCGATATCCGGCTCGACGCCGCCGGGAAACCCAGCTTCCTCGAGGCAAATCCGCTGGCCGGGTTGCACCCGGGGCATTCCGACCTGCCGTTCATCTGCGGCTTCAAGGGCATTCCCTACAACGAATTGATCCGTCGCATCGTGACGTCGGCCATGCGCCGCGCGGGCCTGCCGATGACCGACGTCCTGGCAGCGAGGATCACGATGTGACCGGCCGGAAGTTGGTCCTGATTCTCCACAACTCGGTGACGCACGAGTCCGCGGCGGATGCCCTGGATATCCTTCAGCAGATGGACGGCGTCCGGGCAGCGCTTCTGAGCCGCGGTTACGAGGCGTCGAGCCTTGCCATTGATCTCAGGCTCGACGCCGTCAAGGCACGGCTGAGGGAGGAGCGGCCCGATGCCGTCTTCAATCTGGTAGAGGCCATCGACGACTGCGGGCAGCTGGTCCCGATCGCAACCGCGCTCCTGGATCATCTCCAGATCCCCTATACCGGAGCCAGTACCGAGGGGCTGATGATCACGGGCAACAAGGTCCTGGCCAAACACTGGCTCCGGGCGAACGGCCTCGCCACGGCAGACTGGTGGGACGGCGTGTCTGCCGTACCCCCGCACCCGGGACCGGGTCGGTGGATTACGAAGCCGGTGAGCGAGGATGCGTCGATCGGCATGGATGATGACTCGGTCGTCGACGACTTCAGGCGCGTCCCGGAGCGGGTAGCGGCCCAGGAGACTATGCGGAAATACCGCTGGTTTGCCGAGAAGTTCATCGAGGGTCGCGAGATCAACGTGGCCCTGGTCGACAGCCCGGGAGGGCCCCAGGTGTTGCCCATCCCGGAAATTGAGTTTGTCGATTACCCGGCCGACAAGCCCCGGATCGTCGGCTACGCCGCCAAGTGGCACGAAGATTCGTTCGAGTGCCGGAATACCGTCCGCCGCTTTGTCGATCCCGTCGGGGAGTTGGCGCTGTGCGCCGACCTGGGCCGAATCGCCTTGAAGTGCTGGGACATCTTCCAGCTGCGGGGTTACGCCCGGGTTGATTTCCGGGTCGATGCGTCGGGAACGCCGTGGGTGCTAGAGGTCAATGCCAACCCGTGCATCGCGCCTGATGCGGGTTTCGCGGCTGCGTTGGAACAGGCCGGGCTAACCTACGAAGAAGGCATCGACCGGCTCGTCGCCGTGGCCCGCTACGGCTAGCCAGGGCGCAGACCGTGGCAACAACCTTCAGAACGACGCTCGGGCCGCCCGACCCTCTGGCCATCGAGCAATTGGTACGGGCGACCGGATTCTTCAACGACGAGGAAATCGGCATCGCTCGCGAACTCGCCGATGACGGACTCGCCCATGGGGCCGGCGGCCATTACCGCTTCGTCCTCGCCGACAGTGGCCGTGACCTGGCCGGCTATGCCTGCTTCGGCCCGGTACCCTGTACCCAGTCCGCCTGGGACCTGTACTGGATCGCCGTAGACCCACGGCACCAGGGGCAGCACCTGGGCCGGGACGTGCTCGCTCGGGTGGAGTCCGCCGTCCGCAATGCCGGCGGCACCCGGATTTACGCGGACACTTCGTCCCGTCGGCAATACGCACCCACCCGCGCGTTCTACGAGCGGCGGGGTTACGAACAGGTGGCGGAGCTGCCGGAGTTTTATGCGCCCGGCGACGGCAAGATTGTCTTCGGGAGAGTCCTGACCTGATCGGCCGTTAGGGAGCCAGGTGCGGCAGCACCAGAGTGGCAATGCTCAGGACCAGGAAGAACCCGCCCGTATCGGTAATCGTTGTCAGCACCGGGCCGGCAGCCAGGGCGGGATCGACCTTCATGCGCTTGAGCAACAGCGGGAGGGCGCCACCGATGACCACGGCAATCAGGGTGTTCACGGCCAGGGCCGAACCGACCACGAGGCCCAGCCACGGGTTGCCCTTCCACAGCCAGGCCACGCCCGCCAGCAGCAGGCCGAGCACGATGCCAGTAACCAGGCCCAGCGCGATTTCCTTGATGCAGACCCGCGCCACGTCGGAGGGCTTGATGATGTCGAGAGCCAGTTCTCGCATGCTGACGGCAACTGCCTGGTAGCCCGAGCACCCGCTCATGTCCGAGACAATGGGCAGGAACACGGCGAGGGTGAAGGCAGCGGCCAGCGTGCTCTCGTAGAGT
>JBDSWH010000338.1:0-7740 GCA_039926785.1 Gammaproteobacteria bacterium | reverse complement strand
TGTGGCGATCGACGTGGCGAAGGAGTTGGCCATGACGGGACGGGTCTTGAGCGGGGCGGAGGCGCAGGCCCTCGGCCTCGTCACTCACCTGAGCCCGGCGCCGCTCGATGCGGCGCTGGCACTGGCGGCGGAAGTCTGCACGCGCTCTCCCGATGCCGTTGCTGCCGCCAAGTTCCTGATGCAGACAAGCTGGAACGCGCCGGAGGAGGAAGCCCTGGCGGCGGAGCGTCGCTTTCAGCGCCGGGTCATCGGTGGCGCCAACCAGCGGATCGCGATCCGGCGCAACCGGGACAAAACCGAGCATCCCTTCCGGCCGCGCAAGGCAGATTCGTGAGATGACCACTGCGGGTTATCCCCACCTGCTCGCACCGCTGGACCTTAAGTTCACGACCCTGCGGAACCGCGTGCTGATGGGGTCAATGCACACGGGCCTCGAGGACCGGGCCAGCCATTTCCCGCGCCTGGCGGCCTACTTTGCCGAGCGCGCGCGGGGCGGTGTGGGGCTGATCGTGACTGGAGGCTTCGCACCCAACATCGAGGGCTGGCTGCTGCCCTTTGCCTCCCGGCTGGCGACCCATGCCGCCGCCCGGACTCACCGGACCCTCACGTCGGCCGTGCACGCCGAGCAGGGCAGGATTGCGCTGCAGATCCTGCACGCCGGCCGCTACGGCTATCACCCGCTGTCGGTCGGTGCATCGGCTATTCAGTCGCCCATCACGCCCTTCAAGCCGCGGGCTCTCACCACCGCCGGCGTCGAGCGGCAGATCCGGGCCTTTGTCCGTTGCGCGGCACTCGCCCGGGAGGCTGGTTACGACGGCGTGGAGGTAATGGGCTCCGAGGGCTACTTCATCAACCAGTTTCTCGTCACCCACACCAACCAGCGCACGGACCGGTGGGGCGGAAGCTTTGCCAACCGCATGCAGCTGCCCGTCGAGATCGTGAGCCGTGCCCGCGAAGCGGTGGGCCGCGACTTCATCATCATCTACCGGCTCTCCATGCTCGACCTGATCCCGGACGGCCAGACCTGGGATGAGGTGGTGATGCTCGCCAAGGCTGTCGAGCGGGCGGGAGCCACGATCATCAACACGGGCATCGGCTGGCACGAGGCGCGGGTCCCGACAATTGCCACGTCCGTGCCTCGCGGCGCCTTTGCGTGGGTGACGCGCAAGCTGAAGGGCGAAGTCGGCATCCCGCTGTGCACCACAAACCGGATAAACGCGCCGGACGTAGCCGAGCGAATCATTGCGAACGGCGACGCGGACATGGTGTCGATGGCCCGGCCGCTGCTCGCCGACCCCGAGTTCGTCAACAAGGCGGCCGCCGGCCGCGCCGCCGAGATCAACACCTGCATCGCCTGCAACCAGGCGTGCCTGGACCACGTCTTCGAGAAACAGGTGGCCTCGTGCCTGGTGAATCCCCGTGCGTGCCACGAAACGGAGCTGAATTACCGGCCCGCATCAATCAGGAAGTCAGTGGCTGTGGTGGGTGCAGGCCCCGCGGGGATGGCAGCGGCCTGCGTCCTCGCGGAACGGGGTTACCTCGTCCGGCTGTTCGAGGCTGCTGGCGAGATTGGCGGCCAGTTCAATATGGCGAAGCGCATTCCGGGCAAGGAGGAATTCCACGAGACCCTGCGCTATTTCCGGACGCGCCTTGATTTATTGGGCGTCGACGTACAGCTGAACCGTCGCGTGACAACCGACGAGTTGTTACACGATGGCTTCGAGGACGTGGTCCTCGCCACCGGCGTCACGCCGCGCAACCCCGGCATCGCGGGGCAGGATCATCCGATGGTGCTGTCCTACGTGGACGTCCTGCTTCGCAATCGGGCGGTGGGCCCGCGGGTTGCCGTCGTGGGTGCCGGCGGCATCGGCTTCGACGTGGCGGAGTTCCTCGTTGATGAGGGACATGGCACGGCGCTGGACCTGCCCGCCTGGCTGCGCGAGTGGGGTGTGCAGGACCCCGCCATCGCCCGCGGTGGCGTCGCCGGGGCGCGGGCCGAAGTGGCACCGCCCGGCCGCCAGGTCTGGATGCTGCAGCGGAAGTCCGGCAAGCCCGGCGCCGACCTCGGCAAGACCACCGGCTGGATCCACCGGGCGACGCTGAAAATGAAACGGGTGGAGATGCTCGCTGGCGTGACCTACGAGCGCATCGACGACGCCGGCCTGCACATCAGCATCGACGGCGAGCCCTCGGTTCTACACGTCGACAACGTCGTACTGTGCACCGGCCAGGAGCCGCTGCGGGAATTGCGCGAGCCCCTCGAGGCCGCAGGCATCACCGTGCACGTGATCGGCGGCGCCGACATTGCCACCGAGCTGGATGCCAAGCGGGCGATCCGCCAGGCGTCGGAGCTGGCGGCGGCGCTTTGAGATGACCAGTCGACTGAGTACGGGATTCGCGCCTAGTGAAGTCCTTTTACCATGCTGGTAATCGCCTTTCTAGGCACTCTGGCAGTCCAGCAGTACCCGGCCTCGAAGGCGAGTGTTGCGGCCATGGAAATATCGCTGCGAGTGTGATTCGACTGTTGGTTTACCTTCTTGTCGGGATTTTTGTGACGGCGATGTACCTCCCAATTTTCGGACTTGGCGCGCTGATCCAATCCCATAGGTGTTGAAGTATGGAGGAGGAAAAATCACTGGCGTCGAGAGGATTTACACTGATCGAGCTCATGATTGTCGTGGCAATCAGTGGGATTCTGGCTGGCATAGCAATCCCTGCGTACCAGGACTTTACGATCCGGGCGCAAGTCGTGGAGGCGTTCAGTCTGACGAGCGAGCTTAAGGGTTCGATTCAGGAGTTTCGTAAGGATTAGGGCGAGACTGCCGACTAACAACGGCGAAGCGGGCCTGCCAGAGCCCGGGCACCTGATCGGAAACTACGTCACTGAAATTGATGGGGTGAATGGCGCGCTCCACGTGCATTTCGGCAACAAAGCCAACAGCCTGTTGACGGGAAAGATTCTAACGTTGCAGTCGCTTGTCGTTACAGGAAGCCCGGCCAGTCCGATGTCCTGGCGGTGCGGGATGCGGGCCATTCCCAACGGAATGAAGCGGTTGGGGAGAATTGTACCGATATCGACCGCAAGTTCGTGCCTGCAGCGTGTCGCGGTGAGGAGAACTAGGCAGTGGTCCCTTGATGGAGCATGACGCGGTAGGAGCAAGCGCGAGAGAATGATAGACCGGCGCGAATTTCTGAAGATCACTGGCCTGACCGCCACCTGGCCCTATGTCGCAGTAGGCGACCAACCGTCGGGCGTCATCGTCAACGACGTCCATTCGCAGCTTAATGCGACTCGGGTCCATCGCATCATGCAGCCCGCGACACTCGACGCGGTGCATGACGCGGTTAGCGCGGCGCGGCGCGAGGGTCGGGCAGTCTGCATTAGCGGCGGCCGTCACGCGATGGGCTCACAGGCCTTTGCGACAGCCGGGATCATGATCGATATCCGGCAGCTCAATCGGATGCTCGCATTCGATGCGGAACGCGGACTGATGGAAGTGGAGTCCGGTATGCAATGGCCGCAGCTCCTGTCGGCACTCACGTCGGCACAGCGAGGGCATGAGAAGCAATGGGGGTTTTCCCAGAAGCAGACCGGCGCTGACCGGCTAACCATGGGCGGCTGCGTCTCGTCCAACGTGCACGGCCGTGGCCTCACTCTTCCGCCATTCATTGGCGATGTCGAATCGTTCACACTGCTTGATGCGCGCGGCGAACTGCTCAAATGCAGCAGGACAGAGAACGCGGACTTGTTCCGGCTGGCAATTGGCGGCTACGGGCTATTCGGCCTCATCTATTCCGTCACGCTGAGGTTGGTTCCGCGGCGCAAGGTCCAGCGCGTCGTCGAAGTCCGGAGCATCGACGGGATTCCAGCAGCCTTCGCTAACCGCATCCGCGACGGGTTCCTCTATGGCGACTTCCAATACTCGATTGACACCGCTTCAGACGGATTCCTTCGCGAGGGCGTGTTCTCCTGCTACAGGCCGGTGCCAGACCTGACTCCCATCCCGGAGGCGCAGAAGGAACTCGCCGAGACAGACTGGACTGACCTGCTTTACCTGGCACATGCCAGCAAAGCGGACGCCTTTAAGCGCTATGCCGGCTACTACCTGACGACCAATGGGCAGGTTTACTGGTCCGACGGGCACCAGATGACCATCTACCCCGACAACTACCACGTCAGGGTTGACCAGCTGCTCAAGGCAGGGCACAGGGCAACGGAAGCTATTACCGAAATCTACTGTGAACGAGATGCGCTGGAGCACTTCATGGCTGATGTGCGCGACGAAGCGCGGCGCAACAAGGTGGAGATCATCTACGGCACGATCCGCCTGATTGAGCAGGACAAGGAGAGCTTCCTCGCATGGGCGAAGAAATCCTACGCCTGTGTCATCTTCAACCTCCATGTGGTCCACACGCCGGAGGGGATTCACCGTGCGGCCGAGGCCTTTCGTCGCCTGATCGATATCGGAATCAAGTATGGCGGGAGCTACTACCCCACCTACCATAAATACGCAACCCGCCAGCAGGTAGAAACCTGTTATCCGCAGTTTCCGGAATTTCTAAAGCTCAAACGCAAGTACGATACGGCTGAAGTATTTCAGAGCGACTGGTACCGTCACTACCGCAAGATGTTCGGCTGAGCCTCCTTCGTGCGCGAGGACCTGCCCAGTTCAACGGCCGCCTTGATTGCTGCAGCGACCCTGTTCCTCGCGCGCGATTCGGGTGTGTCGGACCTCGTTCCAGAAGGCGCGGCGATTTGGTGTGCCCGTTGCCTGGAAGCCCTGTCTCCGTCGTTCATGGATGCCGTCCGGACGGTTTCCAACCCCGCCCTGCGTTGGGCGCCGCGACTTGCAGAACGAATGACCGTGCCAGGTCTGATGGTCCATTTCATGCTGCGCAAGCGCTGGATCGAGGCAGCCGTGCGCGCTAGCGTCGATGACGGGTGCCAGCAGGTGGTCGTTGTCGGCGCGGGCTTTGACACGCTGGCATTACGACTGTGCGAGGAGTTCCCTCGAGTCCATTTCACTGAGATCGATCACCCCGCCACGCAGAAATACAAGCGGCTCGCGGTTGAGCGCCAAGGACCGGCTGGCAACCTGCATTTCATCGCCGCCGACCTTGCGCGCCAGAGTCTCGAGGACGTCCTGTCTGCCAGCGAATGGTTCCAGCCGGACGCGCGGTCGACTTTTGTCATCGAGGGTCTGTTGATGTACCTGAGCGACGATGACGTGGCTGTTGTTTTCGGGGCCTTGAGCGCAGTCAGCCTTGCGTCTGGACGCATCGTGTTTACGGTCATGGAGCCGACGCCGGATGGTCGTGCGGCCTTTCAAAATGCAACGCCGCTCGTCCGTCGGCTGTTATCTCACTGGAGTGAGCCATTCAAGTCGTCGTTGCCTCGCGATGCAGTGCCCCGGTTCCTCGACGCCTTCGGCTTCAGCCTTCTCGGTTTCGCCACCGCAGAGACATTGCGCTCCCGGTACCTCACCCCCGCGGGTCAGGAGGACATGATCCTAGCGCAAGGCGAGATGATCGTAGTTGCCGAGAGGAAGGGCAGCGGATGATCGAGGAGCCAATGACGCTGTTTACCGACTACGTGATGGTCGGTGTGGCGGGGTGGCTGGGCTTCCGCTTGTTCGTGGCGCGGGACGGCCAAGCCGCCCGTTCATACTGGACGCTGGCTTTCGCCGCGGTTACTTTCGGTGCGGCACTGGGCGGAACCAGCCACGGGTTTGCCAAGGTTATGGATCAAGACACCCTGCAGTGGGTGTGGAAGGTCACGGTTCTCGCCATCGGCATTGGGAGCTTCGGTATGGTGGCCGGATCCGCAATGGCGGTAACCGTGGGACTTTCACGCAGACTTTGGCTCGCCATCGCGGCGGTGGAATTCGCGCTCTATGCGTGGTGGATACTCGACCGGGACGACTTTATCTATGTCATCGCCGATAGTGGCTTTGCGATGGCGCTGGTCGGCGCGCTCCACGCCGGGTCCGCGATGCGGGGCCATGACCGTGCGTCTTACTGGATGCTCGGTGGAGTGGGCGTGTCGGTACTGGCGGCTGGAGCGCAGGCGAGCGGGTTCGACCTGCATCGCAATTTCAATCACAACGACCTGTATCACGTCATCCAGATCGCCGCGATGCCATTGTTCTACGTCGGTGCCAGGGCGTTACGTGATCGCGTGTCGCCTGTGAAACTGGCGTGAGCTGCAAAGGGAAGTCCCTGGTGTCGAGGTCGAGCGCCCACCTGACGGGGTATAGCGGCTCTGCTTCCCGGATCGATGAAGTTCAATCAGCGTGGGCAATGCACGACTCCGCTTTGAGCGGCCTGATGTAAGTCTATGAAGTTGATTCCACCCGGCGTATCAAGCACCAGGATTCTCATCATCGAAGACGAACCTGCGATTGCTGATGCATTGCGGTTCGCGCTCGAGCGCGAGGGTTTTAGTGTTGCGTGGTTCCAGTTGGCCAGCGAAGGCGAACGGGCCTTGGGAGCCGGAGCAGACCTGTTGATCCTCGACGTTGGCTTGCCCGACGAAAGTGGCTTCGACCTGCTGCGAAGGCTGCGGCAGCGTAGCGACGTCCCTGTGCTGATGCTGACGGCCCGCGCGGAAGAAGTTGATCGTATCGTGGGGCTTGAGCTCGGGGCTGACGACTATGTGGTCAAGCCGTTCAGCCCGAGAGAGGTTGTTGCGCGCGTGAAGACCATCCTCAAGCGTTCGCGCCCGGGCCGGCGTCTCGCGGCCAGCGACTTCGAACACGACGAGGCTGGTCATCGATTGGCCTTCCGCGGCAACTGGCTAGTCCTGACGCCCTCCGAATACCGGATTCTGGCGTTACTGGTGGGCTCCCCGGGGCGGGTATTCAGTCGAGCCCAACTCGTAGAGGTGCTGGGAGACGCAGCCGGAGATAGCCTGGAGAGAACCATCGACAGCCATATAAAGAGCCTGCGCGCCAAGGTGCGGGAATTCAGCGCTGACGGTGATCCGATAGAGACCAGTCGGGGCTTTGGCTATTCACTGCGTCGCCCGTCCTGAACCAATGCTCTTCAGTCTCAGAATATTCCTGGGGTATTTTCTCCTTGTAGTCGCACTCGGCGCCTATCTGGTCAGCCTGATCGGCGACGAGATCAAGCCGACCGTCCGCCAATCCGCTGAGGAGATCCTCGCGGAGACTGCGAACCTGCTGGCCGAAGTCATTCGGGACGATTTTGTCGCCGGCACCCTGGACTCGGGTAGATTCTCCGACGCCATTGGTCGATTCACTATGCGCCAGCCCAAGGCGACGATCTGGGGCGTGCGCAAGGACTCGGTCGATCTGCGCGTGTACGTGACTGATGCCGCCGGAATAGTGCAACTGGACTCGACAGGGGAGGCCGTAGGTCAGGATTACTCGCAATGGCGGGATGTCTTCCTCACCCTCAAGGGCGAGTATGGGGCTCGCAGTTCCACGATCACCATTGCCGGCGATCCAACGACCGTCATGTATGTGGCGGCGCCGATTGTGTCAGGTGGGCGGACGGTCGGGGTTCTCACCATTGCCAAACCAAACCTCTCGATGCAGCCGTACATCCAGCGCGCATACGAGAAGCTCACCCGGGCCACAGTCGTCCTGATTGGCATGGGCCTGGCCCTCGGTGGTCTCTTCTCCTACTGGTTGTCCCGCGGGATCACACAATTGACTGACTTCGCCCGGCAAGTCGCGGAGGGCGGTGGCGGCCAGCCACCGGCATTGCGCGGTAACC
>JBDSWH010000337.1:0-7319 GCA_039926785.1 Gammaproteobacteria bacterium | reverse complement strand
GGCACGGCCGCTGATCAGCGAGAACGGCACCAGCACCGTGGTGCACGAAATGGTGCACGTCCTGCTGTCCGACCTGGCGACACCGCGCGACCAGGACTGGATCGACGAAGGCCTCGCGGAATACCTGTCACTGCGCGCGTTGAAGGACTCGGGCACGATCTCCACGACCCGCTACGACGCC
Organism: Gammaproteobacteria bacterium; assembly: GCA_039926785.1. Classification (GTDB taxonomy): domain Bacteria; phylum Pseudomonadota; class Gammaproteobacteria; order Steroidobacterales; genus SHZI01. The sequence goes on along the minus strand of JBDSWH010000337.1, from coordinate 7,138 downwards.
ACCATCGCCGAATTCCGCCGCTGGGGCGCCGGGGCCGTCAGCCTGCGCACCACCTCAGCGTCGGGCCCGGTGACGGCCAGGGCCGTCATCGTCTTCCACGATCTGGACACGGAACTCCGCCAGGCAAAGCGGGGACGCCAGACGGTGGCTGCCGTGGTCCGGGATTTCCTGGCGGCCGGACGGCAGGCGAGCCGGGACTCGCTGCAGGCGGCCGCCGGCAAGGTCCTGGGTCATCCGTCCCGGGCGCTGGCAGCGCTCCCGGGCCTGGATTGAACCGGCCTGGATTGAGCAGGACCTCACAGACAAGACGGGCAGCCTGACGGAAAGTCTCGGCTTTTCCCGGGGAACCCGATGCACGAACCGGCAGGATTCCGCAGGGCGCTTCGCCGCCCCTTGAGCCGACCCCGAAGCCGACCCCGAAGCCGACCCCGGATCCGCCCCCTCCGCCGGGTGTGGCTGCCGCAACCGCTCTACGAGGCGATGCCCTGGATCTACTGCGGGCTGGGCGCCGCCGCGCTGTGGTCCGGCCTCTTCCTGCCCCACCCGGGCTGGCTCGCCCCGTATCTGTTGCTACTGGCGGTGACCTGCCTGCATTTCGGCGTCTCGTGTTTAATGCTGCGTCGGCGCTTCCGGTACCGTCGGCTCCGCCAGGAGCGACAGACCGGCAGAGCTTTCCCGGACGCGGCGACGATGTGACACTAGGGGTGTGACTCCCCAACGCTCCTTTCGCCTGCTGCGGTTGCTGGGCCTTGCGACCGTCGCCCTGGCCGGTGGCCTCGTCTTGCCGATCGCGAGCTACATGGCGGGCAAGCGGGTGATCGGTGCCTACGAAGGCAAGCTGGGCCTTAGCGACTACCTGGGCAGCGTCTACGGCGCCGCCGCGCACGGGGAAGTCCTGGCGTGGTGGCTGCTGCTGACACCGCTGCTCATCGTTCTGGTGTGGACGGTCATCGTCCGTCTCGGCTGGCCCCGGGAGACAGCGGATGAAGACTAGTTTCTTTAACAATTTCAGAGAATTGAGTTCTCATTTTAATCTTTATGTCAGCTCGAGGACCGGCGGGCTGGCCGCTCTCGTATAGTCGGGTAAAAGAGGGCTCGGCCACTCTCAGGCCGGCCAATAATAGCAACCGACTCCGGCCAGCCCGACGATCAGCGCCAGCAGCGACCACAACCGCCAGCGCGACACCCGGAGAAACCCCACGAAGGCGACAGCGGAGACGACGGTCAGCAGGGAGAAGAGCACCGTGGCCCGGGCAAGTTCCGGCAGCTCGAGTGCAAAACGCGAATCCTCTCCCTGCCGCAGACCGAAGATCAACCAGACGATGGCAAGACCGAAGGCGATCGAGAACACGCTGCCGAGCACAATTCCGAGAACGACCGTCAAAGGCTGCATGAATCTCCGGCCCTTGTGCTTGCCTGATACCGGACCCAAGTCTAGCCTAGGCTGATCACGTCACTCGCGATGCCCCAGTTCCCCATGGCCGAACCACGCAGCAGAACCGCAAAGTCAACAGGCATGAACATCTCACGCAACCCGATCTGGAAGGCCGTCAACCGGTCTCTCCTGCTCCTCCTTGTCACTGTGAGCCTCGGCCCCACAGTGCCGGTGCTCGCGAAGCAGGCCGGGCCAGTGGTGCCGACGCTGCTCGAAACGACATCGCGGGAACGCCAGGTCTCGCGCATGGTCACGCGCTTTGTCGAGCGGGCCCACTACTCCCGGCTGACGGTGGATGACGCGCTCTCGGACGCCACCCTGAAGACCTATCTGGAAACCCTGGACGGCAACCGGCACTACTTCCTGCAGTCCGACATCGCCTACTTCGCGCGATACAAGACCACGCTGGACGACGCCCTGCGCAGCGGTGACATGGAGGCCGTGTTCGACATTTTCCGCCTTTACCGTCTGCGGGCCCAGCAGAACATCGGCTACGCCATGTCGCTGCTGGACAAGGAACCGGACTTCACCGTGGACGAAAATTACGTGTTCGCCCGGGAAAAGCTGCCGTGGGTCGCCACGCCGGTCGAGATGCAGGACCTCTGGCGCCGGCGGGTGAAGAACGACGCCCTCAGCCTGCTGCTGGCGGACAAGCCCTGGAAGGAATCGGCGGACATTCTCCGCAAGCGCTACCAGCGGGTGCTCGATCGCATCAACGAACTGGACAGCGACGAGGTCTTCGAGACCTTCATGAACTCGTTCGCGCGCACGCTTGACCCGCACTCCAACTACCTCTCGCCGCGGCAGTCAGAGGAATACCGCATTCAGATGAGCCTGTCCTATCAGGGCATCGGTGCGTCGCTTCAGCTCGACGAGGACTTTGTGCAGGTCATGAACGTCATCCCGGGCGGCCCCGCGGCAATCGACGGCCGCCTGAAGGCCAACGATCGCATCACGTCGGTCGGCCAGGGCAACAGTACGGAAATGGTGGATGTCGTCGGCTGGCAGCTCGACGATGTGGTGCAGCTGATCCGCGGCCCGAGCGGCAGCAAGGTCAAGCTGCACGTCGTGGCCGGCGACGCCGCACCGGGTGCTCCCGAGGCAACGCTCGAGCTGGTCCGGGACAAGATCAAGCTGGAGGAGCAGGCGGCGAAGAAGTCGGTGATGCCCGTCCAGCGCGGCGGCGAAACCGTCAATGTTGGGGTGATCACCGTTCCCAGCTTCTACCAGGACTTCGACGCCAGGAACCGGGGCGAAAAGGACTACATCAGCACGACCAGGGACGTGCGCCGGCTGCTCGGTGAATTGCGGAAGGACAAGATTGCGGGCCTCGTACTCGACCTCCGTGGCAATGGGGGCGGACATCTCACGGAAGCCACGTCGCTCACGGGCCTGTTCATCGACCGGGGTCCGGTGGTGCAGCTCCGTCACACCAACGGCCAGATCGAGCCCCTGGACGACACCGACCCCGGCGTCGCCTACAGCGGCCCGCTGGTCGTCCTCGTGGACCGCTTCAGCGCCTCGGCGTCCGAGATCTTTGCCGCCGCCATCCAGGACTACCATCGGGGCCTTGTTGTCGGCCAGCAGACCTTCGGCAAGGGCACGGTGCAAAACCTCTACGAGCTTGACCAGTACTCCCGCAACGCGACCGAGCCGGGCCTGGGCCAGTTGACCCTCACGATGGGCAAGTTCTACCGGGTGAACGGTGGGAGCACGCAGCACAGGGGCGTCATTCCTGACATTTCCCTGCCGTCCGCCATTGATTCCAGTGAAGTTGGCGAGAGCAGCCGCGATCGCGCGCTGCCCTGGGACCAGATCCCGGCGACGCGCTTCCAGGCCAGCCAGCCGCTGGATGCGGCGATCTCCCAGCTGACGCGGTTCGAGACCGCCGAGCTTGCGGGCACCCCGGACATGAAGTATCTGGAGGCCAGCATCGCCGCTGCCGAACAGATCCGCAGCCAGCAGCAGGTATCCCTGAACCTGGAGACGCGGAAGCGTGAGCGGGAGAGCCAGCGCGACGCCCAACTCAAGCGGGAAAATACCTGGCGCGCCTCGCGTGGCATGACGGCCCTGGATTCGGTGGACAAGGTCAAGCCCGAAGAGGAGCCGGATCCGCTGCTCGAGACGGCCGCGAACGTGACGCTGGAATACTCGCGGATTGCCACCGGAGGAAAACCCGTCGTCGCCCAGGCAAAATCCGATGACCTCGACGTAAAGGCTGTAAAGGACTGACGCGGGGCCAGCTCAACGCACAGTCAGTGCAGCAGGACGCTATAGACGTCCCAGTACTCTTCGGCCAGCACGTTGACCGCCAGGGCACGGCCCCCCGCGGACCGTGGTTCGCCCTCGGCATGCAACTCCACCGGAACTGACGCCAGGCTCTCAGCCGCTGGCACGGTGTCGCTGTCGCGACGATAGGTGACGGTCTGCCTCAGGAACTCCGCGCGGCGGCGCATGCGGCCGGGCAACGCGTCCAGCGACTCCACCTCACGCAGGACACCCTCGATCCGGTGGCTGAAGTCCCGGCAGGCCTGCAGGGGTCCGTAGCTGACTTCCGCAATCTGGCGAAGCGACGCATCGCGCGCCAGGCTGGCAACGTCGTGCTCGCTGAAAGCAACGAGCAATTCCTGGGCCAGCGCGATGACCGTCAGGTTCACGAGGCGCTTGCCGTCGATGCCGATCGTGTCCGGCAGCGGGGCCTCTTCCTTGAGCTTCTCGTGCCGCGCCCGTTCGTAGCGGTCGATCTGCTCGTCGACCGATTGCTGCGCTGTCAGTAGGACGCCCAACTCCGAATCCAGGCGCCGCCGCGCGAAGTAGTTCCAGAAACCCGTGCGCTCAAAGCGTCGGGCCCGGACGCCGGTCAGCTCACCCTCCAGCAGCGCCCGGCGCTCCTGCAATGGCTGCAGCCTCTGCTCGATGGCGTGCAGGGCCGCGAGCCGGTGTTCCTCGAAGCGCGCTGATTCCCGCTGACCTTCGCGCTCCTGCTGGCGTGTGGTGAGGTCCCTGGCGAGGCGGATCAAGCGGCGACGCCCGTAGCCCCACACACCCCGTAGCTGAAAGTAGACGGCCACCGTGGCCGCCCGCTCGGGATCAGACAGCAGGCCCTCGAGCTGGTCCAGGCGCTGCTGTGCGCGCAGGACGGCGCCGTCCTGCTGCCGCAGCTGGTCCACCATGCGTTCCCGTTCCCGCTGCAGCTTGGCGAAGTCGCGCTTGAGCTCTGCCCGGTTCCAGAACAGGCGGAGCAGCCGATCGTCGTCGACCGGGCGTCGGCGGGCCAGGAGTTGCTGGGCTAGGGCTAGCACACGCTGAAGTTAACGAAACGCAGCGCGGCGGCCGGTGAGCCAATCGACAGTTGGGGGGCGGCGGGCACTCCGGCCGGAAGCAGGCGTGACGCCGGTCACAGCGGGCGCGGCCCGCTAGCCTGGCAGGCTATTAGCCCGGCAGGTTATGGCCCATGTCGCCCAGGTAGTCGAGCCACTTGCCCAGCATGATGTTCTGGGACCAGCGACGATCGAGTTCCCGGTAGCTGCTGGCGGCCAGCTGCCGCAACACCTCGTGGCGGTGGGTGACGGACCAGCTGATGACCTCGACCATGCGGGCATCGAGGTAGAGCCGCAAGTGGAGATCGGGATCTGACGTCACGCCAGCGGGATCGTCAAAGAGGTACGTCAGGCGGAGGTCGACGGTGTAGCGGGTGACCGCATCCACACAGAGGTGGAGGTCGAGGTCGCGGGAACTCCGGGATATCCGGGAAATTCCCGCTGAGGCGGACGTCGGTGATTTCAGGGCGGGAGCCAGCGACGTCAGCTTGATGAAGTTGCCTTCATACAGCGCCATGAGAGCGCCGAGACTGCGCGGCTCCGCCCGGCATTGTGGAACAATGTAGCTATCGGCAAGCACGTTTGGACTATAGCACAGCGGTTCGTGCACACTTTCCGTGATACTGAATTGTTCTGAACAGTAAACGAATCCACGCGGGGGACTGTGATCGTGTCCACGCTTGACATCATTGACATCGCCTTTCCACCGTACAAGGATCAGCGACCCGGCACTGCGGGCCTTCGCAAGAAGGTGGCAGTGTTCAAGCAACCCCACTACCTGGAGCTGTTCACTCAAGCAGTCTTCTCGACGTTGCGGCTGCCCGCGGGATCGCGACTCGTGATCGGCGGTGACGGCCGGTATTTCAACAGGGAGGCCATCCAGCGCCTCATGGCTGTTGCCGTGGCGAACGGCGTGAACGAAATCGTCGTCGGGCAGCACGGCCTGCTGTCCACTCCCGCGGCCTCGCATCTCATTCGCCAGCGACGTGCCGCTGCCGGCTTCATCCTGACGGCGAGTCACAATCCGGGCGGCCCCACCGGCGACTTCGGCCTCAAGTTCAATACCCCCAGCGGTGGCCAGGCTCCCGAGCAGGTCACTGATGAGGTCTTTCGGGTCAGCCAGCAACTTACCGGCTACCGCACAGTCAGGCTGCCCGCAGTGGACCTGACGAAACCGGGTCGCACTCGCCTGGATGGCGTCGTGGTGGAGGTCGTCGATCCGGTGACCGACTACGCGGCGCTGATGGAATCGCTGTTTGATTTCGACCGGATGGCGGACTGGCTCCGCGACGGCCACCGGATCCGCTTCGACGGCATGCACGGCATCACGGGACCCTACGCCCGGCGAATCCTGGTCGACAGACTTGGGGCGCCCCCGGACTGCCTGCTGCATGCGGAACCGCTGCCAGACTTCGGCGGCCTGCACCCGGATCCCAACCCGCTGGACGCGGCGGAACTCGTTGCCGAGGCGCAGGCCCCCGGCGCGCCGGACCTGCTGGCGGCATCGGACGGCGATGGTGACCGGAACATGATCCTCGGGCCGGGCACCTTCCTGTCGCCGTGTGACAGCGTTGCCGTGATGCTGGCCAACCTGGAGCGGATCCCCGGCTACCGGGCTGGCGTGCCGGGCGTGGCCCGGTCGATGCCCACGAGCCGGGCCCTGGATGTGGTGGCTGCCAGCCAGGGGCTGCCGTGCTACGAGACGCCGACCGGTTGGCGATTCTTCTGCAATCTTCTGGAAGCCGGGCTCATCGGCCTCTGCGGGGAGGAAAGCTTCGGCACCAGTTCGGCCCATTGCCGCGAGAAGGACGGACTGTGGGCTGTCCTGTTCTGGCTGAACCTGCTCGCCGTCGACGGCCGCTCCCTGCCCGACATCCTGCACGGGCACTGGTCCAGGTTCGGGCGGCACCATTACCAGCGGTGGGACTATCTGGTGGCCGACGCCACACGCGCGAACGACCTCATGACGGCACTTCGCACTTTGCTACCGGCCTTGAAGGGCAGCAACCCGGCGGGCGGTACCATCGATATCGCCGACGACTTCCGTTACCAGGATCCCGTGGATCTCACCGAGTCGGCGCATCAGGGTGTCAGGCTACAGTTCAGCAACGGCGAGCGGATCGTCTACCGGCTGTCCGGTACGGGAACTGAGGGGGCCACGCTGCGCGTTTACCTGGAACGCCACGTCACAGCGCCGGTCGACATTGCGCTATCAACGGCGGCGGCGCTGACGCCGCTTGGCCAGCTGGCCGCCCAGCTGGCGCGGATCGGCTACCACACCGGCCTGTCGAGCCCGTCGGGAATGATCTGAGGTCGCAATACGGCTAGGGACGAACCCGGCGCTCGATCCCGGTGGTGCTCAGGATCTTGCTGGCGATTTCTT
>JBDSWH010000336.1:0-3035 GCA_039926785.1 Gammaproteobacteria bacterium | reverse complement strand
GCAGTTCCTCAGTCGTATCCTCCAACCGAGAAAAGGTCACGCCGATGCTGGTCGCGACCCTGGCCTCCAGACCGTCCAGCATCAGGGGCTCGGCGAAGGACTCCGTGATCATGATCGCCACCCGTTCCACGTCGGCCGGATCGGTGATGCCCTCGAGAAGGATGGCGAACTCGTCTCCGCCCAGTCGGGCTACGGTGTCTGCCGACCGCGTGCACTGCACGAGCCGCTGGGAGGCCGCCTGCAGCAGCCGGTCTCCAGCATCGTGTCCCAGCGAGTCGTTGACGTTCTTGAAGTCGTCCAGGTCGAGGAACATCACGGCGATCTGCTGACGCGAGCGTTGCGCCAGCGTCAGGGCGTGTTCCACGCGGTTGCGGAACAGGCTCCGGTTGGCCAGCAATGTCAACGGATCGTGGAAGGCCAGCTGACGTAGCTGTTCCTCGAGGGCCTTGCGCTCGCTGACGTCGCGGAAATTGAGGGCGAGGCCGGCGATCGCGGGATCATGGAGCAGGTTGCTGCCCACGCTCTCCAGGGTGTAGCGCTTGGTGCCATTGGTCACCTGCACCTCGACGGGCCCCACGGCCTTCCCGGGAGTCGCCGCGACGTCGCCCAGGAAACCGGCCAGGCGATCCCGGTCCGCGTCCACCCACAGGTCCAGCAGGTTTCGGCCCACGAGATCCTCAGGACGGATGGCAAACGTGCGCTCCGCGGCGGGGGACGCATAACGCAGGCGGCCGTCCAGGTCGACGATGACAAAGACGTCGGACGCGTTGCGGATCAGGGAGGCGTAGCGGGCTTCGACGAGCCCGGCCGCGCGCCGCTCCCGAAGCAGCGCGTCGTCCCGGAGGATCGCGCCCTGCCGCACCATTACCAGAAGGGTCAGGCAAAAGATGATCATGGTCATGATCTTGGCCGGCTCGCTCGCCTCGCCGCGCGTGAAGTAGACCAGGACGAGGAAGGCCACGAGCATGGCGACGTACGGCAGGCCCTGGACGAGCACGTCATCGACCTTGTCGGGTTCGCTGGATTCCCGGGCACCGCCCCGCAGCTGGTCCCGGGCTCCCGCTCCAAGCACGACGTAGCAGGACAGGTAGACGGCGTCCGAGATACCGCCCGGCAGGTACTCCCCTGTGACCTTGGACATGGCCCACACGATGTCGGCTATCAGCATGGTGGCAAAGCCGAGCGTCAGCAGCACCAGAGTCCGGCGTCGGAGCGGACCCCCGCTACCGGCAATCAGGAGCATGCCGAAGGCCATCACCATGAGGCAGTTCAGGGCGATGTAGGTCTGCGTCAAGGCGTACTTGAGGAGGTCCGCATCCCCGCCGGCGGTCGCGGACGGCCGGATGACGAAGAACCAGAAGAAGGCGCCGAACCCCAGCACCAGGATCGTGCCATCCAGGGCCAGTCGTCCCCACGGAACGCGGAGTGATGCCGCCCGGATGACCGTGAGGATGGCCGCAAAGACCAGCGGGTAGAAGGCGAGGAAGAAGAGGTCACCGACCGACGGGAACGGGTCGCGATCAAACAGCCAGTAAGTGGAGTTGAGCAGGTTGCCGACGCAATAGAGCCCGAGTGCCATGGTGAGCAGCCACCAGGTCCGGCGGACGGCGGCGTCTTCGGCGGTGCGGGCTGCGGCCACCCCAAGGATGACGGTGGCGAGGCCCGGTGGCGAATCCGAGTAGAGGTTGAAGATCTGCAGCGCCCGGCTGCCCTCCGCGTCGACGAGCGTCAGGAGGATGGCCACCAGCACGTAAACGCCGATGGCAATGGCAAGCATGCCCGTCCAGCCCGCGACGAAGGGCTGGAGACGTGCGATCGGCTCGAATCCAGGCTGACCTGGCTGCATTGCTGGCGTACGCCCGAAACTGGGGAAAATCCCCGCCCCACCGGCAGGGAGTCGGCCCGGAGCAGGCAGACTTGAGCAAGACTGGCTGCAGCGCCGAGAACTGCGTCACGAAGCGGCACGCAAAAGCGGCACTGGCCGGACTTCGGCCAGTGCCGCTGCGCGGGTCGGTTGGTCTAGCCGTCGATCTGGCGGGCGGAGATCTGGCGGCGGCGGGCGATGCCGGCAGCCAGGAGGCCCAGGCCGAGCATGGTCAGGCTCCCCGCCTCGGGAACCGTGACGCGGTTGAACACGGCGAGGTCCTGCCGGGTCCCGCTTTGCCATACGCCCAGGACGTACTGGTTGAGGCCACCCAAGTTGCTGAGCCAGCTCTGGGCCAGCGCCAGGGCGCCGCTTGAGACACTGGACGCCTGGAAATTGCCCGCTGACAGGTTGTAGGGATTGCCGGCTGTCTCGTTCACGATCTCCCAGATCGCGAGCTGGAAGGCGCCCGAAGCGGCGGCGTTGGTGACCAACGGCAGGGCCTGGGTCGCCAGCCGCCCCAGCGCATCGGCGCGTGACGCACCCAGCGCGGTGGCGCCGTCCGTCAGCGTGTAGTCGTTGACCGCCTGGCCGAAATAGGTGTGCTGGAAGATGTCGACACACCAGGACGTAAACGAGCTGCCGCCCGCATCCGTGAGGAAGCCGCCGGCATACACATTGGCACTCACGCCAGGGCTGCTGTTCTGGATGTGCGCGGTGGTCGGGCTGCTCGGATATTCGAAGCCAGAGACGATCACCGGCACCGCCGAGGCCTGGACTGCCCAGAGGAGGCTCGCGCCAAGCACGCCGACCAGTTTTGTATGTTTCATCAGTAATCCCTTACATAGCGACGCTGGCGATCATTCGCCCTGCTAGCAATCAAGCAACTTCCATGCCGCGGCGGGGAGGAGCCATGGCGTCAATGGGTTGGAAAACACCTCGGATTATGCTCGTAGACACCTGTAAGGGTTGTCGACGATCCCGGGGCCACGTAGTGTGACGCACTTCACAGTCGTTGGGGGCGCTGGCCGGCGCCGTATCTCGTGGACATCGACATCATCCTGAACGAGTTTGCCTCGCCCGGGGAGGCCGCGGAGCTCGGCCTGATGGCGGAGCGCTATGGCATCCGCGGCGTCTGGGCCAGCAATTACGGCTGGTCGCGGGATCCCTT
>JBDSWH010000335.1:0-4961 GCA_039926785.1 Gammaproteobacteria bacterium | reverse complement strand
AGTGATCGCGGATCCGATCCACGTCGCTGATCGTGCGGAGGTAATGAACGCCCGTGAGCCGGTGGCCCGGCAGCTGGACTTCCCGGGCCCGGCTGCCGGTGGCCATCACCAGCTTGTCGTAGACGAGCTCGTTGCCGGTGGAGAGTCCGACGTTGCGCGAACCCGGTTCGATACGCGTCACGCGGGTATTGAGGAGCACCTCCACCTGGTGTTCCTCGTAGAACTTTTCCTGGCGCACCAGCAGCCGCGGGACATCCAGTTCGCCAGCCAGGAACTTCTTGGAGAGCGGTGGCCGCTGGTAAGGCAGGAAGGGTTCTTCGCCCACCAGGACGATCCGGCCGGCGTAGCCGCCCTGGCGGAGCGACACGATGGTCTGGCCGGCGGCGTGGCCCGCACCAGCAATCACAACGGTGTTCTGCATCGCCCGATTATACTGAGGGCATGCAGAACACAGTCACCCAGGCGATCCGCATTCACCGCTTTGGCGGCCCCGAAGTCCTTCAGCGGGAGGAGATAGCCCTGCCGCCACCGGCGCCCGGGGAAGTGACCATCCGCCAGACCGCCGTGGGCCTGAATTTCATTGACACGTACCACCGTTCGGGCCTGTATCCGTTGGCGCTGCCAGCCGGGATCGGCACGGAGGCGGCCGGCGTGGTGGAGGCGGTTGGTCCCCCCGTTGCCGGAACGGGCGGCGCCGGTCCGGTGATCGTGCCGGGCGACCGGGTGGCCTATACCGGCCTGCCGCCGGGCGCCTACGCGAGCCGTCGCAACTGGCCCGCCGACCGGCTCGTGAAGTTACCGGCAGAAATCCCCGACGAGGTGGCCGCCTCGGTCATGCTGAAGGGGCTCACCGCCTGGTATCTGCTCCGGCGCAGTTATCGCGTGCAGGCCGGGGACACGGTGCTGTTGTATGCCGCGGCCGGTGGTACCGGCACGCTGCTCAGCCAGTGGGCGTCCGCTCTGGGCGCGCGGGTCATCGGCGTCGTCGGCTCGGCACCCAAGGCAGCGCTGGCATTGAGCCAAGGCTGCATCGCCACCGTGCAGTCCGGTAATCCCGATTTCGTGAAGACCGTGCGGGAGCTGTCCGGCGGCGGCGTGTCCGCGGTCTACGACTCCGTGGGCCGCGACACCTTCTTCCAGTCGCTGGACTGCCTGCGCAAGCACGGCACGATGGTCACGTTTGGCAACGCCTCCGGTCCGGTGGACCCGTTCTCGCCCGGGGAGCTCGCCAAGCGCGGCTCCCTGCACCTGACGCGGCCGGTGCTGTTCGACTTCATCAGCACTCGCGCTGAACTGGAGGAAGGCACCGGGGAGCTGTTTGCCTTGATTGCGCGGCGCGCGGTGCGGATTGCCATCGGCCAGCGGTATCCCCTCAACGAAGTGGCCCAGGCCCACCGGGACCTGGAGGCGCGACTGACCACCGGGGCAACGATTCTCGAGCCCTAGCGAGGTGCCCGGCGTGGAAGGCCAAGCGGTCCTGGAAGCCATCTGGCGGGTCGTTGGAGCCATTCCCGCCGGTCGCGTCTCCACCTACGGGGAGGTCGCGAAGATCGCCGGGCTGCCGCGCGGCGCGCGCCAGGTTGGCCGGGCCCTGGGCAAGGCGCCGCCCGCGCTCAAACTGCCCTGGTTCCGGGTCATAGGCGCCGGAGGCCGCATTGCGCTGCCGAAGGGAACCGCCGGCTACCGCACCCAGATCAGCAGGCTGCGCGCCGAGGGTGTCCGGGTGGAGAACGGCCGCGTGCGCCTGGAGACCTTCCAGTGGACACCCGACCTGGACGAACTCCTCTGGGGCCCGCCATGACGACCGTGTGCTTTGCCCACGGCCAGGAAAGCGGACCCTGGGGCACCAAGATCCGGGCCCTGGCGGACGTCGCGCGGGACGCCGGCCACGCCGTCGAATCCCTCGACTACCGGGGGATGGCCGAGCCGAAGGCGCGGGCGGTCAAGCTGATCGACTGGTGCCGGGCGCAACCAGAGCCGGCGATCCTCGTGGGCAGCAGCATGGGCGGTTACGTCGCGCTTGCGGCGGCGAGCGAGGCGGGCGCCGCCGCCTTGTTCCTGATGGCGCCGGCGCTCTACGTGCCCGGCTACGAGACGATCCCCGTGCCGCCGCCGCCCGCGTGCCGGGTTACGATCGTGCACGGCTGGCAGGATGAGGTCTTGCCCTGGTCCGGAAGCGCGCGGTACGGCAACCTGAGTGGTGCCCGCGTGGTGCTGGTTCCGGATGATCACCGGCTGGTCGCGGACCTGCCCGGCCTCTGCCGGTTGTTTCGCCTCTTTCTGGAGGAACTCCCATGACACGAGCACTACTGCTTGCGATCCCCCTGCTGCTGGCGGCCTGCTCGGGTCCGCCTGATACACCACCTGCGCCCTCGGCCGATGAGGCCGACAATGTGATCGGGGCGCCGCTCCAGCAGTCGCTCGACAAGGCCAACTCGGTGGAAGGCCTGAACGGCCAGCGTAAGGACGATCTGGACGACGCCGTCGACCAGGCGAACTAGCCCAGGCCAACTAGACGCCGCTCAGGCGTGGGCTTCGGCGAAGGCGGCAAGCCCGCGCAGGGCCGGCTGGTCGGCCGTGATGACCCAGGTCGGAATGTCGGCGAGGACGGGCCGGTAGCGGCCCTTGTCCTCGAAGCGCTGGCGGAAGCCAGAGGCCTGGATCTGCTCCAGGTAGCGCGGCGTGATGCCGCCGCCGATGTAGACGCCGCCGAAGGCCGCAAAGGTGAGCGCCAGGTTGCTGGCGACCGTGGCCAGCAGCTGGAAGAACACGTCCAGCGCGTCGAGTGCCGCGGCGTCTGCGGCAGCGATGCGGGCGCCGACCGTGTCCGGCGCCAGTTCCGGTCCGCCGTTGAGGGCGTGGTAGACGAACGCCAGGCCTGCGCCGGAAATCAGCCGCTCCGCCGAGCAGTGGCCGAAACGCTCCCGGCCGAGCGTGATGATCCGGGATTCCCGTTCGTTGCTCGGGGCCATGGTGGCGTGGCCGCCCTCGCCGGTGATGGCGTGCCAGCGGTTGCCGATACGCACCAGACCTGCCATGCCGAGGCCCGTGCCCGGGCCGACAACCACCTTTGGCGCGCCGTCTACGGCCTTGCCGCCACCCACCTGCAACAGGTCGGCCGGACCCAGCACCGGCAGGGCGTAGGCCTGGGCGGCAAAGTCGTTGAGGGGCGTGACCTTCCGCAGGGACAGGCTGCGGGCGAGACCCTGCACCGAGAACGTCCAGTTGATATTGACCATGCGGATCTCGTCGCCCCGGATGGGCGCCGCGATGGCGATGACGGCTTCGTCGGGCCGCTGGGCGGGGGGAAGCAGACCCAGGTAAGAGCCGAGGAGTCGGTCGAGACCGGGAAATTCCCGGTTTCGGAACTCCTCGACGGTGTCCAGGGTGCCGCCGGGCCGCGCGATGGCGCAGCGCGTGTTCGTGCCCCCGACGTCAGCGACCAGCCACCCCATCGCCCGCAGCATACACGGTGAAGCGGACGCAAAAAAAACCGCCCCTGGGCAAGGGGCGGTGGGGATGGGCGCGGATGGTGTGTCGTCTTTTTATTATTATTTTTCTTCTACTCGAGGTGCTGTCCGGTTCTTTTGATCCTGAGATTTGAGCTTGGGGCTTGGGTTTTGGGCTTGGGGCTTGGGGCTTGGGGTGCTGTGATGTCTCAGGTGACCGTTGCAGTTGTCCTCGCTGAAAGTAAGTGCAGCAACCGTGCCAGCCCCGGGACGACCGTCCGGTGATTTGACAGAAGCGGGCGAATGGCCGGTTTTCCGTGACCCAGGTCTCACGTTCCGGCCGTGCGCACGTTCCGGTGACCGGCCCTGACGGCAGCGCACCGGGCCCGGTTTCATCGCTTTGTATAGCGCCGCGACGGCGCCGGTGGCCGGGGGCGGGACACGGCTCACAGTGGATGGAGCCCGCGCCTTTTCAATCAGTGACTTGCGCTGCCCGACCGTGCTGTAAAGGCCGCCGACTGGGCGGGCGATCAGGCGTTCAGGTCGGGGATCATTGCGCTCTCGAGGCGCGTGATGGTGTCTTTGAGGCGAAGCTTTTCCTTCTTCAGGCGGCGTACCCGCAGCTGGTCCGCTTCGGCATCTCGCGCCAGCGCCGCGATGGCCACGTCCAGGTCGCGATGGGCCACGCGCAGCTCTTTTAGACGCTGCAGCTTGCTGAACACATCGGTGTCGACGTTGTCGTTCATCGGCCGGCGAGGATACCAGTCACGCGTGCCAGGGAGTCATTTTAGGCGCGCACGAGGGCGAGCCAATCCCGTCCGGGGTCACCCCTGACGATGAAAAAGGGATTCAGGATTTCAGGGCGCGTGTTGTAGCGAAGCGGCCGGCCGTCCAGGTCCAGCACTGCGCCGCCGGCGGCCTCGACGACGGCCTGCGCCGCCGCCGTGTCCCACTCGGACGTGGGGCCGAGCCGCGGGTAGAAGTCGGCCGCGCCTTCCGCCACGAGGCAGAACTTCAGGGAGCTGCCCATCGACACAAAGCTGTGCGGGCCCAGCCGCTCGAGAATGCCGTCCATGGCGGGTTCCCGGTGGGATCGGCTGCCCGCGACCTGGACTGGCGTGGCCGTCGGCGCCCGGACGCGGATGGGCTCGCCCGGACCCCCCGCGCTGGCCCTAAACGCGCCGCCAGCGGCAATGCCCCAGTAGTCCCGGTCGAGCACGGGCGCGTGGACCACGCCGAGCACGGGCGAATGGCCGCGCACCAGGGCGATGTTCACGGTGAACTCGCCGTTCCGCTTGATGAACTCCTTGGTGCCGTCGAGGGGATCCACCAGCCAGAATTCCGGCCACTGGCGCCGTGTTTCCCAGGCAATGGCCGCGGATTCTTCCGACCAAAGTGGAATCTCCGGCGCGAGGCGGGCTAGCCCCGCCGCAATCACCTCGTGGGCCGCCCGGTCCGCGGCGGTGAGCGGCGACTGGTCCGCTTTGGTCTCCACGCCGTGATCCGCGTGGT
>JBDSWH010000334.1:0-7833 GCA_039926785.1 Gammaproteobacteria bacterium | reverse complement strand
AGTAGATGTAGCCCTTCGGCACGTGGGTGTCGAAGCCATCTGCAATCAGGGCCACGCCAACGACCATCAGGAACGAGAGCGCGAGTGTCTTGATGGTGGGATGCTCCGAGACGAAATTGCCGATCGCCCCGGCGAACACCATCATCAGGCCCACCGAGACCACCACGGCAGCGATCATGATGGCAACTTCGTCAACCATGCCGATGGCAGTGATGATTGAGTCCATGGAGAAGACGATGTCGATGATTATGATCTGGAGGATGACACCGCCGAATGTGGCCGCCGCCGATGTCGCCGCCGAATCCCCCACGCCTTCCACCAGATGATGAATTTCCTTCGTGCTCTTCCAAATGAGGAAGAGGCCGCCGCCGATCAGGATGATGTCCCGCCAGGAGATGCCCTGTTCCATCACGGTGAACACGGGTCGCGTGGCGCCGACGATCCAGGACAAGGTGAGGAGCAGTGCAATGCGCATGAACATTGCCAGGAACAGGCCGATCCGGCGAGCCACTTCCCGGCTGGCCCGGGGTAGCCGGTCCACCAGCACGGAAATGAAGATGATGTTGTCGATGCCCAGGACCAGCTCCAGGGCGGTCAGGGTCAGAAACGCGATCCAGGCCTGAGGTTGGGTCAGGAGTTCGAGCATGATCAATGATTTAAGTGGGGGACTTAAGGTACTTGAAGACCGCATTGTGGCGCGCCCGGCAGGGTAGCACGCAGGGCTAGGGGCCAGACACGGGGACGCCATTGATGAAGACCATCTCAACCCGGGCGAGTTCCAGGGGTTCGGCGAGCGGATCGCCGCCCACGATCACCAGGTCGGCCAGCATGCCGGGGGCGATGCGTCCCAGTTGTTTACCGGCCCCGATCGCGGCCGCGGCGTCCGAGGTTGCGGCTCGCAATACGGCGGCCGCGGGCAACCCGGCGTCCCGGAGGGCCCTGAGTTCCGCGAGCAGTGACAAACCATAGGGAAAGATCGGGGCATCCGTGCCGGCGATCACCCGTGCACCGGCGGCCACGACGTCGCGAAGCGACTGGCGCGAATTGGCGAGTCCTGCATCGAACAGCGCGCGCCTGCGACCGGCAAGCCCGGCCAGTGCGCGGAGGTTCCGCCGGTCCGACTCGGAATAGTACCGGGCGTACTGGGGCAGGCCATCCAGTTCCGGATGGCGGAGCAGGATGTCGAGGAAGCCGCCACCCACTGCCAGCGTGGGGACGATCGTGGCCCCCGACCGGCCGATGATCTGCGTGGCGTCGCCGTACATGCGCAGGCCCTCACTCTGTTTCGACGACCAGCCGAGACGGCTCGTGCCGCGCAGGTGCTCGACCCGGTCACCCCCCAGGTCGAAGGCGGGCCAGATCTCGTGGGACGACACGGGCAGGCCCAGCCGGTGACCGGCGCTGATCGCCAGTCCCTGCCTCTGCACGGGCAGGCGAGTGTAGGTCTTCAGCAGCGTGTAGCCGAGAACCTGGGCGCGTTCCAGTTCCTGCGCGAGACGCCGGTCGGAGTCGATGTGGCTCGCAAACGGGAAGAAGCGCTGACGGCCGTCAAGCTGGGGTCCGGCGTAGAACAGCCGCGGGCCCGGCCGCCGGTAGCTTGCCCAGGCCTCGAAGTTCTCGCGGGACTCGTAGGGGAGGCCTCCCGGCTCGACGACCGACGTCACGCCGAAGGCAAGCCAGGAGCGACCGACCCACGCGCCGTCGTGAGCCTGATGATGCGCGTGATTGTCGATCAGCCCCGGCAACAGCGTGGACTGACGGGCGTCGATCACGCGCGCGTTCGCCGGCGTCACCAGGTCCGGTCCAACGGCCACGATGCGATTGCCCGTGACGAGGACATCGACGTTTCTCAGGTAGTGCGGTCCGACCCCGTCGAACACCCGGCCGGCGCGGATCAGCACGCTTCCCGATCCGGTGGCGGGGGCCCAGGTGAGCCGCACCGGCAGCGGCCGGGGGCGGCCGCGGATCACGCCGACCTGCTGCAATCCCGAGGTGGCGAGATAGGTCAGGGTGCGGCCGTCGACGCTGAATGAGGGATAGTCCGCGAGCCGGGCGACCCGCCGCCGCGGCGGACCCTCGGCGGACCCGTCCGCCGCCAGCGGCAGCAGCCACAGTTCCCCATTGATGAGCAGGGCCGCCCGGCGGCTATCGGGCGACAACACCGGCCCCGCGTCGCTGGTCAGCCCGTCCGGCAGCGCCACTGTGTCTGCGGCACCGCCCTTCAGGTCGATCGACTGGAGCACGTTCCGGCCCTCGCGGAACCTCGCTGACGTGGACGTGAGCGCGGCCACTAGCAGCCGCTGGCCATCGGCGCTGATCCCCATCCGGCCGGGCCACAGCGGGGGCGCCCTGATGGGACTGACGGTCCCGGCGTTGATGTCCAGGAGGTGCAGGGTGAAGTCCAGATTGCCGCGGGGCCCTGCCTGCTGGAATACCAGCGAAGCGCCATCCGGCGTGAAGGTCGGGTAGCGCACACCCCGAGGCACGGTGGTCACCTGCTGGTCGTTGCCGGTCGACACGTTTCGCAGCCACACCTGCATGCTGCCGCCCCGGTCGCTGATGAAGGCGAGCGACTTGCCGTCACGGCTGAACGCGGGATCGCGCTCGACCACAGCATCATTCGTCAGCTGCCGGAGTTCCCCGCCGGGAGTTCGCCACCAGAGATCGCCAAGCGCGGCGAACACGACGCCGCCGTCCGGGGCCGCCACCGGTTCAACGATCCCGATTGCTGCCTGGCGTGCGGCCGGCGGGGTGAACGGCTTCTGCCGATAGGCGGGCGTGGTGATTGGCAGGTCGATTGCGAAGGCCTGGGCATCGATGTTTCCATCGGGATGCCAGCGCCGGATGCCGCCATCGGCCGTCCAGGCGAGGCCGCCGCCCGGGAGCCACGCCGGTGCGAAGGGAAACAGGTCGCTGTCGGGTCCCGAGAGAATCCGGGTCTCCCGGGTCGCGATATCGAGCAGCACAACCTGGAACCGGGCAATGGCGGGAAAGCCGATCCGGTCGACCGTGCGGATGAAGGCCAGCGTGCGCCCGTCCGGTGACCAGCGTGGCCCGGAAGGGTACCCGGCCTTGCCGTCAGCGAGCCTTTCGGCGGGCGCTTCTCCGGGACTGTTCCCTGCGCTGTCCAGTACCTGCAGGTATAGTCCCGGCGAGCCACCCCGGTCCGAGACGAACGCGATGCGCCTGCCGTCCGGCGCCACGGCCGGCCAGTAGTCGTCTGCGGGATTCCTCGTGACGGGCGCAATTTGCCCGTTCACCCGATCTAGTCGCCAGATGTCCAGGTTGCCGTTGCGATCCGACGTGAAGGCGAGGTTGCGGCCGTCGGGGTACCACGCCGGCTCTCGATCGTCGTGCGGTCCGGTGGTCAGCGCCCGGGGCTTGCCGCCGCTGGCCGGCACCGTCCAGAGGTGGAAGTCCCCCGACCGGAATGACTGGAACACGACGTGTTTCCCGTCCGGGCTGAAGCGGGGGAGTCGGTCGTCTCCGAAGCCATCGGTCAGCGCGGTGGCCGCCTGCCCGTCGGCCGGCAGGGCAAACAGCGCGCCTTGCACGTCGATAACCGTAGTGCCGTCCGGGGCAACGTCAAGTGCGAAGTTTGTGCCTTCGGTAATCGCCAGCGTCTGCGTACCGGGCCGCGCGGGACCGGGAGATGCCAGGGCGATGAGGAGCAGGCCGGCGGTGACGGCACGGCGCCGGCGGGGCGGGGCGGGGCAACGCATCGGGATGTTATGGCGTCCTGCAGGTCTCCGGCACAATATAGTGGTATGCGTCCGCGGTCGAAGTCCTCATGACAACGCCTGTCCCGTCTGCGGCCAGTCCTGCAGGCAGACTCTTGGGTATTGCCCACCGCCACCTGAAGCGCGGACCCATGCTGCCGCTCGACCGCGTGGAAATATCCTTGTCAGCGGGCGTCACGGGTGATGCGCGCGGCAAGCCGGGCCCGCGCCAGGTCACCGTGCTGTCGGCCAGCGCGTGGCTCGAGGCTTGCGCCATCGCCGGGACTGACCTCGCATGGCTCTCGCGCCGCGCTAACCTGCTGGTCGACGGCATCGACCTGCGGAATTCCACCGGAGCCGTCCTGCACCTTGGCGATGACATCGAGTTGCTGGTGACGGGCGAACTGGACCCTTGTCAGCGCATGGATGCCGCGGCGCCCGGCCTGCGCTTCGCGCTGACCGACGACTGGCGCGGCGGGGTGACCTGCCGCGTCAAGCGCGGTGGCCTGCTGACGGTCGGCGCCGTCGCGCGGCTGGCGGCCGCCATCTGACCGGCGCTACTTCGGGCGGCCGCAGGACCAGCAGAGATCGAAGTCGGGGGGATTTTCCTCGCCGCACCCGGCGCACCGCCAGGCGGGCTCGCCGGGCCGGCCGGGCGACGATTCGGCGGCCTGGAACTCGGCAATCAGCCTCGCGCAGCGCTCCGCCAGGTCAGTGTCGACCACCCAGACCTCGGCATCCACGGTCATGGCGGGATTGAAGGGCAGGATGCCTGGCGTGCCGGCGACGTTCTCATTAAGTAGCATTGCGGGAATGCGGTGCTGCTGGAGCAGGGCCAGGATCTCGCGGGCCTCCCACAAGGAGGCCGAGGAGTAAACGCGTTTCAACTGGTGCCTCCCTGAGTGGTCCACTATCATGCCACCGACCAAGTCTCCGGGAGTTCCCATGCGGCTGATCGTCGCGATCACCGGCGCCAGCGGCGCCATCTACGGCATCCGGCTTCTGGAGGCCCTCCGGGAAGTGCCCGATGCGGAGGTGCACCTCGTCATCAGCAACGGCGGAAAGCTGAATATCTCACTGGAGACCGACTGGGCCCTCAAGGACGTGGAAGCCCTGGCGCACGATGTGCACAGTGACCAGAACCTGGCGGCCACGATCGCCAGCGGATCTTTCCGGACCGGGGGGATGATTGTTGCGCCCTGCTCGATGAAAACCCTGTCGGGCATAGTGAATTCCTATGCCGATACCCTCGTCGTGCGCGCAGCGGACGTGATCCTGAAGGAGCAGCGCAAGCTGGTACTGATGCCTCGGGAGACGCCCCTGCACGCCGGCCACTGCCGGTTGCTGCTTCAGGCGGCAGAGATGGGCGCGGTCATTGCGCCGCCCATGCCGGCCTTCTACAACGATCCCCACAGCATCGACGATGTCCTCAACCACAACATCGGTCGCGTGCTCGATCTGTTCGACATCGAAAGCGGCCTGGTAAAACGCTGGAAGGGCGGCCGCGAAGCCAAGCGCAAGGGCGGGAAGCCCGCCTAGCAGGCCACCACAGTGCCCGAGTCCCATCTGAATCGCGCGCGGGAATTGCTGGCGGGGCACAGTACGATAACGCTGGCCACCACCGCCGAAGGCCGGTCGTGGGCTGCCGCTGTCTTCTATGCCAGCGACGCGGACCTGACCCTTTACTTCGTATCGGATCTGAAAACCCGGCATGGCCGAGACATGCACCGGGATGCCCACGTCACCGGCGCCATCAATCACGACGTGTCCAGCTGGAGTGAGGTCATCGGCCTGCAGATCGAAGGTCGTGCCGTCGTCCTGGAGGGCGAGGAGCGCCTCAAGGCGCTCGACACCTACCTGGAAAAATTCCCCGATGTGCGCCGGCTCTTCGACCGGCCGCGGGATGCCAACGAGAAGATCATTGCCGAGCGCCTGCAGCGCGCACCATTCTGGCGCCTCGCACCGTCCTGGATCCGGCTGATAGACAGCACCAGGGGCTTCGGGTGGAAGTGGGAGACTCCGCTGCCTGTCCCGTAGGCGCAACTTGAGCGGGGGATTGCCGGTCAGGCGGCCGGCACTATGTTCACGTTCATCCGGAACAGATTGCCCGCGTCGTAAGTCCGCTTCAGCTCGGCGAGCCGTCGATAGTTGCCCCGGAAGTTGGCCTGCACTCGCCCCGCCTCCTCGGCCGTGTAGCTGTTGACGTAAAAGCCCTCGGTGAAGGCAGCAACCCTTTGCCAATAGTCGCGCACCCAGGCCATGTTCGCCGGAGTGTCCGCCGGATTGGTCCATCCGGCCATCAGGAGGAGGGCATGAGTTGCGTCCCGGTAGGCAAAGGCCGTGCCGTCCTGGCGGACATCCGCGATGGCGCCGCCCAGCTGCTGGAACGTGATCACCAGCGCACGGCTCTTCGACGGCTCGACGCCACCCAGGAGCGCGTCGACGAGGCCGGGCGCAATTCCCTTGAGGAACCCGGACTTCAGGTAGTACTCCCGGCCCGCCGCGGTGCCGGCGTCTGTTCCCCGCTGCAGCTCTGCGTAGCGGGCGGTGGCTATACGGTCCAGCCGGGGCTGGCCAAAGTTTCGGAGTGGCGCCAGTACGCGGTCCGCCCTCCGTGGGTTTCCGACGTAGGTGACCTCGGTGATGATCAGCGGCTGGGCGCCGGGCGGACAGACAATGGCGTAGTCCACGCACAGGTCGTCGGGCGCGCGCTCACAGAAGGCGCCATAGAACTCCAGCACCTGCTTTGCCTGGGCGAACGCGTAAACGCGATTCCCGCCGATAACGTCGGGGCCGACCGCGTGCAGGTCATATTCGAAGTTCGCGACGACGCCGAAGTTGCCGCCGCCTCCGCGCAGACCCCAGAGCAGGTCGGGATGCTCCTCGGCACTTGCCCGCAGGACGCGGCCGTCGGCCAGCACGACATCGGCCGCCGACAGGTTGTCGCAGGCGAGGCCAAAACGCCGCGCCAACCGGCCGAAGCCGCCCCCGAGGGTCAGCCCGGCCGCTCCCGTGTGCGAGACCGTACCAGCCGTCGTCGCCAGGCCGAACAACTGACTCTCGTGATCGATGGCGCCAAGCAATGCGCCGGGCTGCACGAAGGCCCGGCGCGCTGCAGGATTCACGCGTACACCGTTAAGCGGCGCCAGGTCCAGCATGAGCCCCCCCTCGCAGACCGCGGTGCCCGCGATGCCGTGTCCGCCACCCCGGATCGAGAGCAGCAGGTCGTGGCTATCGGCGAACTGCACGGCTGCGACGATGTCGGCGACACCGGACGGCTGGACGATGAGGGCCGGACGCCGGTCGATCATGCCGTTCCAGACCCGGCGAGCGGCGTCGTAGCCCGCCGCGCCGGGGAGCAGCACTTCGCCGCGCAGCGCACCGGCAAGTTCCCCGACTGCGGCGGCCGGGAGCACCGTGGTACCACCGCCGCGCCGGATCGCCGGCAGGTCCCGAAACGGACTCGCCATGAGCCGGGCACCTGGCCAGGCCGCGAGCGCCGACGTGGCCACGAGGGAGCCGCAGAACGCCCGGCGGGAGGCACCTCCGGAATCGGCGCTGCGCATCAGTTCGTCACGTGGGGCGTGAGGACGCGGTCCAGGAAAGCGAACGCCAGCTCCCAGGCCTCGTTCATCGGGGCAGCCGGGTACCCGTGTTCTCCGTCCTTGATGGCGTGGAACGCGAAGTTGGTTTTGCCGGACGCCTTCAGTGCGTCCACCATCCAGAGGGATTCCTGGATCAGGACAATGCTGTCCTTTTCGCCGTGCAGGATGAGCAGGGGCGAGCCGATCCGGTCCGCGAGATAACGGGGGGAGCGCTCCCGATAGAGTTCCGGCGCTTCCTCGAGGCTCTCCCCGACCATCTGCCGGAAGTACTCGCGGTCCGCCGGTTCCGCATTGGGATTGGAACCGGCTGGAGCCGTGAGGCGCCAGATCAGGTCGGTGGGGCCGAAGAAATCCACGCCGGCGGCAAACTGGTCGGGCCACCGTGCCAGGGACATCAGCACGTTGTAGCCACCATGACTGAGGCCGATGATCGCGATTCGCCGGCCGTCAACCTCCGGCAATGCGGCCAGAAAATTGCGGGCCGCCAGCATGTCGTCGATCTCCCGGCC
>JBDSWH010000333.1:0-3628 GCA_039926785.1 Gammaproteobacteria bacterium | reverse complement strand
TCGTGGGTCCCGCACAACGTGGAGCCGCATTTCCCACAGAAGGATAACCCCCATCCGGGTGTCGATTCGTACTGAACCAGGTCGTCGGCGCCGGCCAGCCAGGTCAAGGATCCGGGCTCTAGTTCCGCGTAGGCCGATCCAGGCC
Organism: Gammaproteobacteria bacterium; assembly: GCA_039926785.1. GTDB lineage: Bacteria > Pseudomonadota > Gammaproteobacteria > Steroidobacterales > SHZI01. The sequence continues at coordinate 3,483 of JBDSWH010000333.1, read as the reverse complement.
CGCTGAACGCCTTGCGACACCGCGAACAGTGACAACTGCGGGCGGCACGCAACGGCGCGCCGATGGTGAACCTGATTCGTCCGCAAAAGCATCCGCCAGTCAATGTCATCAGTGTCTCCTGAGGCGCAAGCCGGCGCGCTGTCTATTTCTTCTTCGGTCGGCGGGGCGCAGGCCCCGCGGCATTGGCAGCTACCGCGGACCGGATCAAGGCCTTGTAGGCGGCCACATGCTGCCCGGGCCAGGTTTTGCCGACATGATTTCTCGGGACTGTATGGGTTCACGTCGTTCGCTTGATCATCCAGCCATTGCTTACCGATACAAATCCAACCTTGGGGTAATACTCCATGGCGTCCGGTGCCGACAGCAGCAGGAGCATGGTTTGTCCGCCAACACGGGATTGGACCTGCGCGATGAGCTCCCGGCCAATCCCGCGCTGTTGATGCTCCTTCAATACGGCAAGGTCAGACAGGTAGCAACAGTAACTAAAGTCCGTCAGCGCTCTTGCGATACCGACCAGGTGGTTGTCCAGATAGGCGCCGATGACCAGATTCGCATGCTTAAGCATCTTCTCGAGTCGCGGCAGATCGTCTACGGGCCGACGAATGCCTGAGGAGCGAAAGAGATCAGCAAGTTCCTGGGCAGAAACCTCGGGCGATTCCACATAGGCAATGCGGTCGGTCATTGGTACGGCGATCCGTCTTTATGGACAAACTGCCACTTTCCCTGAACCTGGATGGCCTTCAGGTCGTCATCCGGGTAACTGCCCTCATCTCCTGATGCCCTGTCACCGACTTCGAGGTACACCACGTCTTCCTCGGTTTCGTTGATCAGCCGGTGGCCATTGCCGGTGCCGGCCTTGAAACCGGCGCAAATGCCCGGCGCGAGCTGCGTAAGCCCCTCGTCAGTGTGAAGGACGGGATGTCCCTGCAGGATGTAGATGAACTCATCCTGCACTCTGTGGGCGTGACGCAGTGCCGACGTTGCTTTTGGCGCCAGGCGCGTCAGGTTGACGCCGAAGTTCGTGAGGCCGAAAAGATCGCCCAGCGGGCGTTTCTCCCGTCCAGCCATTCGGGAGGCAAACGGCTCGGGGTAGTTCGACGGCTTGGTCCGGGCGGGTGCTTCGGAGGCAAGGAGGGCCACCGGCTTTGTGACTTCTGGCATCGGATCCTCGCGGGGTTGGCCTAAAGGAATTATCAGGCGGCACTTACGGCTAACGCAATGAGTGCCGCCACGCCAGCCAGCCCGAGCCAACCAGGATGGCGGCCCCTTGTGCCGACAAGGACTACGGCCAAGGAAAGGCCAAAGACGGTGACCACGTGCCACGTGGCCCACAGAATCCGAATGTGCCGCTCGCCCAGGGGTGGTGAACCGTGCGCGGGGACCAGTGTTCCGTCAGAGGTCTAACGGCGGTTGACTGGCTGTGAAAACTGCCAACTGAGCAGCGAAAGCGCGCTTGAAGGCGGGACGCGCTTCGCCGCGGGTTACATAGGCGGAGAGGTTTGGAAATTCGACCAGTATTCCCGATGGCTTCAACCTGAACAGCACTGCCACCATCATAAGGTCGCCCGCGCTGAAGGCTCCCTCAAGCCATTCCGCATCGCCAAGGCGAATGGAAAGGGCGCCCAGGGGTTTACGCGCCCGCTCCTCGACGAGCGGCAGGCGCTGCTCGTACCAGGGCTTGCCGCGCTCCATCAGCATGGCCATTTCGCGCTCAACGAGCGGCGGCTCCACCGTGTTCAGCGCGGCAAACATCCAGGTGATCGCGCGCGTCCGGGCATTCGCATCGTCTGGCAGCAGGCCCGCATGGTGCCCCGCGATATGAAGCACGATCGCCCCCGACTCGAACAGGGCAAGATCGCCTTCTTCATAGGTGGGAATCTGCCCGAAAGGATGCAGGGCTCGATGCGCGGGTTCTTGCATCTCACTGAACGAAACAAGACGAACGTCGTAAGGTTGGCCCACTTCGTCGAGCGCCCAGCGAACGCGCAGGTCACGCGCCAGTCCCCGACCTCGATCGGGCGATTGTGCAAAGGCAGTGATGGTAGGGCTCATTGGAAGGCTCCGGGGAAAACGAAGCTAGTCGGAATGCGGCTAGCCGAGTAGCCCCGTCGCCCAGTCTGCGCAAGCGAGCCAGCCCGGAGTACCCGATATGACGAGGCGCAGCGGCTGCGAAACGATAATCACCACGCCAGCCCACAGCGTAACTGGATGTAGTCGGCCACGGGTGCGGTAATCCCAGGTCGCCAATGCGACTACGAAGAAGTCTGTTAGAGCGAAGTATCCAGGTAAGCCAAGGGAGTCTACTCCCGGCCAGCGCGCGATAGCAGCGGTGACCAGATTAACGGTCGCCAGCAAGATCCAACGCTTATGGTTCTGCGGGTTGCGCCGTTGCGCGATTGCGATCCATGCAAAAGTCGCGAACAGGATCATGTCGAATATCGGGATGGCAAGGAACTGCAGCGGCGGAACCGGAACGTCTACAAAACCGGTAGCACGACGGGCAGCGACCAGTGCACCAAGCGTCCCCAAGATCACCATGGCGATGGCAAACACGGCGCCGACGGGACCAATCCTTCGATGCAAATCGGAACGCCCGCCGGCGACAAGTACTGTTTGAGCGACCAAGAACACGATCCACGCGGTAAACATTGCGCCATGCACATAGAAGATTGTCTCGGAGGGCGAATGCCAATCCGGGAATAGCGGCCTCAGGAAGAAGCTGCGCGAAAAGCCAACAACGACGGTCGCCAGAAGTGCGAGCGCCATACCCGTAAAGAAACGGTGCTCAGCGGACTGGGGGCCAGGCGACGCCAGCGGTGTGAACATTGTTCCTCCTCTCGGGCCGAGCGACGGCTAACACCTAACGAACCAAGTCAACCGGCACGATGTACGGCCAACCAAGTGCGCAGACCGCCACATAGGTCGGAACAGCCAGGGCGGTTTGCTCCAAAGTGTTCTGGAGCAATGACTGCAATAGCCGGGCTCGTTCCGTGCCTTTCGTAAGCGCACTTCCGTTGATGTCATCCGGCGTGAAAAAGGTCCCCCCGGGGCTTGAGTACAACATGAGTGGCGTTTTCCGACGCCACGTGCTGGACGCACTCGTATTCTAAGGCTCGCAAGTCGACCGCCTCAAACAGTCGCTCTCCGCCCCCTAACACGACTGGCGCGATGGCAAAGTGCATCTCATCGACCAACCCTGCACGCAGCTACTGCTGAATCGGCCCAATGCGACCGGCGGAGCAAATCCAGGCTGGTAATCCACCCCAGTGGACGTGGCGCATCCACCCTCCGCCAACATGAGCGTGCTGAGTGCAGCTATTGCGATTAGTCGATTCATAGTCATATCCATTGAGTATCTAACATTCGAGTTCAGGCGACGCCGAAGGTGGTGGGCTGCACCCAGGGCCTGAGCCTCACTTGAGGCGCGGAACTTCTTGCTCAACGAAGTCGAGGTGTTCCGTCCAGCCGTCTAGGCAGGCTTTG
>JBDSWH010000332.1:0-8576 GCA_039926785.1 Gammaproteobacteria bacterium | reverse complement strand
CACGTGCTTGGCGACCGAGCCCATGATGGCCGACACCGGCGCTTCCTGGAACGCATCCGAACCGATTACCGGCGTGGGTACCTGGCCGCAGATCACGACGATCGGCACCGAGTCGGCCATCGAGTCGCGGACCGGGGTGACGGTGTTGGTCGCGCCGGGGCCCGACGTGACCATGCAGACGCCAACGCGACCGCTGGCCCTCGCGTAGCCCGCCGCCATGAAGGCCGCGCCCTGCTCGTTGGCCGGAACAATCAGCGGGATCGGTGCGTTGCCGGCCTCGTCCCGGTGCTCGTCGTTGTAGCGGAACACGGCGTCGTAGGTGGGCAGGATGGCGCCGCCGCTGTAGCCGAAAATCGTCTGCACCCCCTCGTCCACGAGGACCTGCACGATCATCTCGGCGCCGGTCATGCGTTTGCCGGCGAGCGGGTGGGGCGATTTTTCGGCGGTCTGGGCGCGGGGTGTCATAACTTCCGGTTGGCAAGGCGGTTTTCCCCGAGTTTCAACGAACTACTCCCGCATTGCAATAGAGTTTGAAGTGGGTATATTCCCGGTCCCATGCGCCACATCATTTCCATCCTGCTGCAGAACGAGGCCGGCGCCCTGGCCCGTGTCGCCTCACTGTTCGCGACCCGGGGCTACAACATCGAGTCCCTGAGCGTGGCCCCCACCGAGGACCCCCAGGTGTCCCGCCTCACCTTGGTGACGCTGGGATCCGACCACGTGATCGGCCAGATCAACAAGCAACTGCTGAAAATGGTGGACGTGGTCAACACCGTGGACATGACGCTCGGCGATCATATCGAGCGGGAGCTGCTGCTCCTGAAACTAAAGCTCCACGACGACGGTCTCGACCGCCTCCGGGAACTGGCGAAGCAGGAGGGTGCGCGGATCCTCGACGACGCCGAGGATAGCTACACCCTCGAGCTCACGGGGGCTGCCAACCGCCTCGACACGTTCATCAACCGGGCATCCGGCCACGCCGACATCCTCGCCGTGGTACGCAGCGGGCCGCTCGCCGTGGCTCGGGGTGTGACGGTTCTCGCCACCGCCTCCTGAGGGGGGAACGATGTCCGCGTTGCCCGGCTCCGTGCCGCTCGATTCCGCGCTGTCCAGGAAGACCCTCGGAGGCGCTTCCCGGTTGGTCCTCAAGATTGGTTCGTCCCTGCTCGTGGACAAGACCACCGGCAAGCTCAACCGCGCCTGGCTCGAGTCCATTGCGGACGAGCTCGCGCGGCTGAACGAACGTGGGCAGCAGGTGTTGGTCGTCTCGTCCGGCGCCATCGCGCTCGGCCGCCCGTATCTCGGGCTGTCCCGCGACCAGCGCCGGCTTGAGGAAGCCCAGGCCGCCGCCGCCGCGGGCCAGATCCTCCTGGCCCACGCCTACCAGGACCTGCTCGAAGCCAGGGGCCTCCGTATCGCCCAGGTGCTGCTCACGCTGGACGACACCGAGAACCGGCGCCGCTACCTGAACGCGCGCAACACCCTCGAGACGCTGCTGCGGCTCAACGTCATTCCGGTGATCAACGAAAACGACACGGTGGCGACCCAGGAAATCCGCTATGGCGACAACGACCGCCTGGGTGCCCGGGTGGCCGAGATGACCAGTGCCGATGTGCTCGTCCTGCTCTCGGACGTGGACGGCCTGTACGACGGCGACCCGACACTGAAGCCGACGGCGCGGCTGATTCCCGAGGTGCGCGAGCTCACGCCGGAGATCGAGGCGTTGGCGGGGGCGTCGGCCACCGAGTTCGGTTCGGGCGGCATGATCACCAAGCTGATTGCGGCCCGCATCTGCATGAACGCCGGTTGCGCCACGGTCATCGCCAGCGGCAAGCGGCTCTATCCCCTCAAGGCCATCGAGGAAGGCGCCAACTGCACCTGGTTCCTGCCCGGACGTACCCCGCGGCAGGCCCGCAAGCAGTGGATCGCGGGCACCCTCGTCCCCCGCGGCACGGTGACCGTGGACGAGGGCGCCGAGCAGGCATTGCGCGCAGGCTCCAGCCTGCTACCGGTGGGCATCGTTGATATTGCGGGTGATTTCCAGGCCGGCGACGCGGTCATTGTCCGTGGCCGCGCTGGCCGGGACCTGGGCCGCGGGCTTGTGGCCTATTCCAGCGAGGAGGCCCGGCGCATCCGTGGGCGGCGCAGCGAGGAGCTGCCGGCGCTCCTCGGTTACAGTGGCCGTGACGAACTGATTCACCGGGACAACCTGGCACTGCTGGACGCCTGACCATGAACGCGAAGCAAGCACTGGCTACCTCCGAGGTACTGACGGCCGACGACCTTGCCGCCCAGATGAACCGGCTCGGCCGGCAGGCCCGGGAAGCAGCCCGCGAACTCGCACGGATACCGTCGGAGCAGAAGACGCGCGCGCTGCGGGCGGCTGCCGCGGCGATCCGCGCCGGGCGCGACGGCATCCTCGCCGCGAACGCGCGGGACATGGACGGCGCCAGGGCGCGCAATCTTTCTGGTGCGATGCTGGACCGGCTCCTCCTCGATGCGAAGCGGGTCGAGGCCATGGCGCAGGGTATCGAGGCGGTGGCGGCGCTGCCGGATCCGATTGGCGATGTGATTGCCGAGTGGACTCGGCCGAACGGCCTCCGCATCCAGCGGGTCCGTGTGCCGCTTGGCGTGATCGGCATCATCTACGAGAGCCGCCCGAATGTGACGGCCGATGCGGGCGCGCTGTGCCTCAAGTCCGGCAACGCGGTGATCCTCCGCGGCGGCTCCGAGAGCTTCCATTCCAGCACCGCAATTCACGCGGCGCTCGTCGCCGGCCTGAAAGCTGGTGGACTCCGCGGCACGGCCATCCAGATGGTGCCGACCGCGAGCCGCGACGCCGTCGGTTACCTGCTGGGCCAGATGCAGGAGTTCGTGGACGTCATTGTGCCCCGCGGCGGCAAGAACCTGATTGCACGGGTGCAGGCCGATGCGCGGGTGCCCGTGATCGGCCACCTGGAGGGGTTGTGCCACGTCTACGTGCACCGCTCCGCCGACATCGGCATGGCCCGGGACATCACGCTGAACGCCAAGATGCGTCGCACCGGCATCTGTGGCTCGGCCGAGACGCTGCTGATCGACAGGGACAGCCTCGCCACCCACTGGCGGCCCATTGCCGATGCACTCGTCGCGGCGGGTTGCGAACTGCGCGGTGATGCCGAGTTGTGTCGCCTCGATCCGCGGGTAAAGCCGGCCGCCGAGGAGGACTGGCGCACCGAGTACCTGGACGCGATCCTGGCCTGTCGCGTGGTCGCCGACGTGGACGAGGCCATCCTGCACATCGCCACCTACGGCTCGGCCCACACCGAGTCCATCATCGCGAGCGATCCCCGGGCCGTGGAGCGTTTCCTGCACGACCTGGACAGCGCCATCATCCTGCACAACGCGTCCACCCAGTTCGCCGACGGCGGCGAGTTCGGGATGGGTGCCGAGATCGGCATTGCCACGGGTCGCATCCACGCGCGCGGCCCCGTCGGTGCCGAGCAGTTGACCAGCTACAAGTATGTGGTCCATGGCAGCGGCCAGACGCGTCCGTAGGAGCGGCTTCAGCCGCGAATATCTCCCGTGCGAGTCCGATCGCGGTTGAAGCCGCTCCAACGGCCATAGCGATGTACTTCGACCTCATCGTCGTCGGCGGCGGGATCAACGGCGCCGGCATCGCGCGGGACGCGGCCCTCCGGGGCCTCCGGACCTGCCTCCTCGAGCAGGGCGACCTCTGCAACAGCACCACCCGGTGGTCCAGCCGGCTCATCCACGGCGGGCTCCGGTACCTGGAGTTTGGCGAGCTCGGCCTGGTGCACGAGTCGCTGCAGGAACGGGAGAACTTGCTCCGCAACGCGCCCCACCTGGTCCGGCCGCTGCCGCTGCTGATTCCCGTCTACGAGGGGGCCCGCCGGGGCATGAACACGGTGGATTTCGGCCTGTACGTCTACGATCTCTTGTCCATCGGCCGCTCCGTGCCGGGCCACCGGCGGCTCTCGAAGGACGAGGCACTCGCGGAAATGCCGGGCCTCCGGGCCGACGGTCTCACGGGTGCCGTCGTCTACTACGACGCCCAGGTCACCTGGGTGGAACGCCTGGTGGTGGAGAATGCGCTGGCCGCCGCGGCGGCAGGCGCGCGCATCGAGACCCACACGGCAGTCGAGAAGGTGCTGCTAGAGCGCAATCACGTGACCGGTGTCGAGGTGCGCAACACCCGGACGGGCGAGCGATCGACGCGGCACTCGACGGCAATCATCAACGCGGCCGGCCCTTGGGTGGACCGGATCCTCGCAGCGGCCGGCCGGCCGCTCCCGCGGTTCCTGGGTCCCACCAAGGGCACGCACATCATCGTGCGGCCCTTCCCGGGCTTCCGCGACACGGCGTGCTACGCCGAGGCCCGGTCCGACGGGCGGCCGTTCTTCATCCTGCCCTGGAACGACCTGCTGCTCATCGGCACCACGGACACCCGCTGCGACGACGAACCCGGCACGCTCCGCGCGACGGCGGCGGAAGTCGAATACCTGGTGTCGGAGACCCGCAACACATTCCCGGACTGCGGCCTCAGCCGGGATGACGTCCTCTACACCTATTGCGGCGCCAGGCCCTTGCCCCGCCAGGGCCTGCGCGACACCAGCACGATCACCCGCCGGCACCTCATCCGCCAGCACGGCCGCTCGGCCCGCGGTCTCACGTCCATCATCGGCGGCAAGCTCACCACGTACCGGCACCTGGCCGAAGAAGTGCTCGACCAGGTGGTGCCCCGCCTGGGCGTGGGAGCCCGGTCCTGCACGACCGCCGACGTGCCGCTGCCAGGTGGAGAGGTCAGCCAGGCGGAGGTCCTGCGGGAACTGGCGGGCTTCGCCGAATTGCCCACTGCCAGTCACGCACACCTCTACGCCGTGTATGGCAGTCGTGCGCCGCTGGTGGCCGCGCTGGTGCGGGAAACGCCATCGCTCGGGCGGCCCCTCGGGCCCGGCGCGGCGGCGATTGGTGCGGAGGTCGTGTTCGGCCTGCGCGACGAGTTTGCCCAGAGCCTTGGCGACGTGCTATTGCGCCGTTGCATGGCGGGCCTGGGCCCGGACCTGGGACGCGGAGCCGTAGCGGCCGCCCTCCGGGTGGCCGCGGTCCACCTCGGCTGGGACGCGGCCCGATGCCGGGCGGAAGAGACCACCTACATGGCCGAGATCGCCGCGCTGGCCGTGCCGGTGTGATGCGGTTCCGAGTGACCCGAACCGGGAGTGTTCCCGGAAGTGGGCCGCCGCCGACAGCATTGACCTCACGGAGGAGGCACATTATTCCCATGCCAAGTCTGCCAACCCCCATCGCCTGGCTGCCCGTCTTCTGGCTCCTGTCCGGAGGCCCGGCGCAGGCCGAAGCGCCGCCGCCGCCACCCGAGGTGGCAGGCCCGCCGCTGGTCGCCGATTCGGCGACCCAAAGGGACCGGAACCCGGACGCCCAATGCACCAAGCCCGGCTCCGACACCAACGCCTGGATCGACAAGGTGCAGCGCGGGCTCTACAGCGGCGTCTGTGGCACGGCCCTGTGGTTCGACGGGCTGTTCGGCAATCCCCGGTACGACCTCGACACCGACGACACCTTCGGCCGCCTCGGCCTCTTCGAGAACTACGACGACCGGGACGGGTTTGATACCAAGATCCGGCTGCGGGCCCGCTACTCGTTCCCCAACCTGAAGCAGCGGCTGCGGCTGACTCTCGGCCGGGGCGACGAGCAGACGCTGGTCGAAGAGCGGCCCGCCGACGGCCAGAGCCCGGCCCCCTCCAGCTTCCAGACGGTGGAGGACGACGCCTGGCTGCTGGGCCTCGGCTATTCCAAGAACAGCGGGCTGGAGAACGGCTTCGACTTCGGCGCCGGCGTGCGCCTGAACACACCGATCGATCCCTACGTGAAGGCCACGTACCGCCACAACTTCGTCTACGGGGGCAAGACGCTGCTCCGCTTCCGGGAGACGCCGTTCTGGCGCGACAGCCGGGGCTGGGGCGCGACCACCCAACTGTCGCTTGATTACCTGGCCACGGACCACCTGCTGTTCCGCTGGAACAACATCGGCACGGTGGCCCAGGACACCGAGGCGCTGGAGTGGGGCACCGACGTCACCCTGTACCAGAGTCTCCGGGAGCGCCGTGCCGTCAGCTACACGGCCCTGCTGCGCGGCGAAACCGGGGCCGACGTGCCGATCCAGAATTACGGCGTCGAGACCCGCTACCGGCAGAACATGTTCCGCAAGTGGCTCTTCGTGGAGCTCGCGGCCAGCCTGACCTGGCCCCGGGAGTACCTGGAGGAAGAGCGCAAGATCAACCCGGGCGTCGGCATCGGTTTCGAGATGTACTTTGGCCCCACGCCGGACGTGGAGTTGCGCTAGGCGCTGCTAAACTGCGCGGCCCCAACGCCAGCCGGGAGTCGAGCCCGCCGCGCATGCAAGACCAGGCCACCCACATCCTTCGCTCGGTCTTCGGCTACGACCGGTTCCGTCCGCCCCAGGACCAGGTGGTCGCCCACCTGATCGGTGGCGGCGATTCGCTGGTACTGATGCCGACGGGCGGCGGCAAGTCGCTCTGCTACCAGATCCCCGCGCTGGTGCGCTTCGGCACCGGCATCGTGGTGTCGCCCCTGATTGCGCTCATGCAGGACCAGGTGGCCGCGCTCATCCAGGCGGGAGTCCGTGCGGCCTTCCTCAATTCCTCCCAGCGGCCCGACGAAGCGCGAACCGTGGAGGCCCGGTTCCGGGCCGGCGAGCTGGACCTGCTCTACCTGGCGCCGGAACGCCTGCTGCTGGACCGGACCCTGCAGATGCTTGATGGCGCGCCGCTCGCCCTCATCGCCATCGACGAGGCCCACTGCGTGTCCCAGTGGGGCCACGACTTCCGCCCTGAATACCTGCAGCTCGCCGTACTCGGCGAGCGCTTCCCGGGCGTGCCGCGGATCGCGCTGACCGCCACGGCTGACGAACGCACGCGCGTGGAGATCGTCGATAAGCTCGCCCTCACGGACGCCCGGCTATTTGTCAGCAGCTTCGACCGGCCCAACATCCGGTACCGCATCCACGAGGGCCAGGGCAATGCGCGGGAGCACCTCCTGCGCTTCATCCGGGACGAACACCCCGGCGAGGCGGGCATCGTCTACTGCCTGTCGCGGCAGAAGACCGAGGACCTGGCGGACTGGCTCACGGAGAAGGGCGTGCAGGCACTGCCGTACCACGCCGGGCTTGCGAACGAGATGCGGGCGCACCACCAGTCGCGCTTCATAGGCGAGGAGGGCCTGGTGATGGTGGCCACCATCGCGTTCGGCATGGGCATCGACAAGCCCAACGTGCGTTTCGTGGCGCACCTCTCGCTGCCGAAGAGCGTGGAGGCTTATTACCAGGAAACCGGACGTGCCGGTCGTGACAGCCTGCCCGCCGATGCCTGGATGAACTACGGGCTGCAGGACGTGATCATGCTCCGGCAGATGCTGGCCGAGTCGGCCGCTGGCGATGCCCACAAGCGCGTCGAACGCCACAAGCTCGACGCCATGCTGGGCCTTTGCGAACTCACCGGCTGTCGGCGCCAGGCGCTGCTGGCCTATTTTGGCGAGACGCTGGCCCAGCCCTGCGGCAACTGCGACACCTGTATCAGTCCGCCCGAAACCTGGGACGCGTCGGTCGTGGCGCAGAAGGCCCTGTCCTGCGTCCACCGGACGGGTCAGCGCTTCGGCGTGATGTACCTGATCGATGTATTGCTCGGCAAGGATGACGAGCGGATCCGGCGCTTTGGCCACGATCGCATCTCTACCTTTGCCATCGGCACCGACCTGGACGCCAGGGGCTGGCGCAGTGTCTTTCGCCAGCTGATCGCTCGGGGCTTGCTGACCGTCGACGTGGATGGCCACGGTGGCCTGCACCTCACCGAGGCGAGCCGGCCGGTGCTGCGGGGTGCGGAGTCGCTGTGGTTGCGGCGGGACGTGGCCGCCGTTACGGGGAGGCGCACGCGTACCGGGAAATCACCGTCGGCCAAAGCGCCGGGTGGCGGCTTCGAGGCCCCGGGGGACCAGGAGTTGTGGACGGCGCTTCGTGCCCTGCGGATGGAACTGGCGCGCGCCCAGAACGTGCCGCCCTACGTGATCTTCCACGACGCGACGCTGGCGGAGATGGTGCGGCGCCGGCCCGGGACGCCCGAGGAACTTGGGGCCCTGTCGGGCATCGGGGAACGGAAGCTGGCCGCTTTTGGCGACCGCTTCCTGCAGGCGATTGTTACAGCTCCCCGAGCGGCCGGGTGAACGTGAAGTGCGCCGGGTCGATGATCAGCCTGTCGGCCGCTTCACCGACGTTGCCGCCGAGGGCGCTGAAGGGGAGCGTCACGATCCAGAGGGCGGTTCCCACTATGGTGGCACCGAGGCCCAAGGGGCGGGCGACGAGCGCATCCACCGCCATGCTGGAATAGGACGGGTCGTCGTAGCGCACTTCGCTAGCCATGGCGAGAGGCGAGGTGACTAGGAGCACGGTGGCAACCGTGCCAAGCATGGCGTGCCGGGATTGGGCGTGACGGGACATCGGGATCTTCATGGACAGTCCTCGCAGGGTAGAGCAAGGATCAACGCTA
>JBDSWH010000331.1:0-5820 GCA_039926785.1 Gammaproteobacteria bacterium | reverse complement strand
GATAGTGCGGTATTCGGCCAGAAGGACTACCAGCAACTGCTGGTGATCCGCCGCGTGCAGGCCGATCTCCACCTGCCCGTGACCGTTGTTGCCGCGCCAACGGCGCGCGACCCTGACGGGCTCGCGCTTAGTTCACGCAATCAGTACCTGGATGCCGCCGAGCGGGCGAGGGCGCCACAGCTCCACGCGGCGCTGGCGGAATGCGCGGCTGCGCTCCGCGCAGGGAAGCGGAATTTCGGGGGCCTGGAGGCTCGCGGCCTCGCGGCCCTCGAGGCGGCGGGCTTCCGGCCCGACTATTTCGCGATTCGCCAGGCGGCGGATCTCGGGCCGCCGGAGGCCGCCAGCCGGAACCTGGTGGCATTGGCGGCAGGCCACCTTGGGCGTACGCGACTGATCGACAATCTTCTGGTCGACCTCTAGCCGGAATCAGGCCTGGCGCGACGCCTGCTGCTCCAGCGCCCACGCGACGTGCTCCCGCACCATCGCGGAGTCGTGAGTGGAGCGCGCCCGCAGGGCGGCGCGCACGACGTCCGACGTGGGGGCATTGCCCAGGGCCACGGCAATGTTTCGCAACCAGCCCAGGTAGCCGGGCCGGCGCAGCGCACTGCCCTCCGTGCGTGCCGACCAGTCGCCTTCCGTCCAGCCAAACAGTTCCGTGAGGCGCGGGGAATCAAGACTGTGGCGGGGCGCGAAATCCGCTTCTCCGGTTGGCTGGGCATAGCGATTCCACGGGCACACCAGCTGACAATCGTCGCAGCCAAAAATCCGGTTGCCCATGGCGATCCGGAACTCCACCGGAATCGGACCCTGCGATTCGATCGTGAAATACGAGATGCAGCGTCGGGCGTCGAGAAGGTAGGGGGCGATGATCGCCCGGGTCGGGCACACGTCGAGGCAGGCCTGGCAGGTGCCACAGTGGTCGGTCACCGGCTCATCAACCGGCAACGGGAGATCGGTATAGATTTCCCCCAGCAGGAACCAGGAGCCCGCGTGGCGGTTGATCAGGTTCGTGTGCTTGCCCTGCCAGCCGAGTCCCGCGGCCGCGGCCAGGGGCTTCTCAAGGACCGGCCCGGTGTCCACAAACACGCGGTAGCCGTGTGGTACACCGGCGTCGCTGATGCGTCCGGCCAGCCGTTTCAGCCTCTGGCGCAGCAGCTTGTGGTAGTCACGGCCGAGCGCGTAGCGCGCGATGTAGCCCAGGTTGCGATCGGCGAGAACGGCTCCGGCGGGCGCGGCGCGGACCGGCAGGTAGTCCATGCGGGCCGAGATGATGCGCGACGTCCCCGGTATCAGGTCGGCAGGACGGGTCCGCTTGCGCCCGTGCCGGGTCATATAGTCCAGTTCCCCGTGCAGGCCCCGGCTGACCCAGTCGTCGAGACGTGCTTCGGCGTCGGGCAGGGCTGTGTCGGCGATGCCGACCTGCTGAAAGCCCAGCTCGGAACCCCAGACGCGGATCTGGGCCGCGAGCTGCTGGAAGTCCATGGGTCGATGCGTCCGGCCGGGGCGGGTGCCCAGTATAATCGCCGGCATGTCTGAAGCATCGACTGGCATCTGGACTCCCGACGCCGTGCGGACCCTGGATGCCACGGCCACGAGCGCTTTCGGCATTGCCGGCTACGAGCTCATGGGCCGCGCCGCCGCCGCGGTATGTTTCCTGGCATCGAATCGCTGGCCCGACGCGAGTCGGTGGGTGGTCCTGTGCGGCGGCGGCAACAATGGCGGCGACGGCTACGTCGTCGCGCGTCTCGCCCGGGGTGCCGGTCACGACGTGCAGGTGTGTGCGCTCACCGACCCCACGCGGCTGACCGGCGATGCGGCGACGGCATACCGGGACTTCATCGCCGCGGGCGGCACGCTCCAACCGTTCGACGCGACACTGCTTGCCGACGCCGGACTGGTGGTGGACGCCATCCTGGGAACTGGCCTGTCCAGGCCGGTGACCGGTGCCCTTCGCACGGCCATCGAAGCGGTGAACGCGGCACGCCGTCCCGTCCTTGCGGTTGATATTCCCTCGGGACTGGACGCTGCGTCCGGATTGCCACTCGGCATGGCCGTTCGCGCTGACCTGACCGCAACGTTTGTCGGGCGAAAGCTTGGCCTGTATCTGGGCGACGGTCCGGCCCACACGGGACAGCTGCACTTTTTTGATCTGGCTATCCCGGCCGGCGTGGTGGCCCGAGCGGGACTGACTGGACACGCGCGACTGCGCCTGTTCACGGCGGACGAATTGCCTCGCCTCCTGCTTCCCCGGCCGGCCACCGCCCACAAGGGCAATTTCGGCCACGTACTACTGGTCGGCGGCAATCACGGTATGAGCGGGGCGATCCGGCTGGCTGGCGAGGCGGCTCTGCGCTCGGGTGCAGGTCTTGTCAGTGTGGCGACCCGGCCGGCCCACGCGGTCCTCCTGCCACTCGCGCGCCCGGAAATCATGTGCCATGGCGTCAGCACCGCCGAAGACCTGGCGCCGCTGCTGGCCCGGGCAACGGTGGTCGCCGTAGGACCCGGACTCGGCCAGGATGACTGGGCTCGCGGACTGCTGGCCGCGGTTCTCGCCACCCGCGTGCCGCTGATCGTCGACGCGGACGCCCTGAACCTGTTACGCGACCATCCGGTGCGACGCGACGACTGGACACTCACGCCCCATCCCGGCGAGGCCGCGCGGCTACTGGCCCGGTCCGGCGCTGATGTCCAGCGCAACCGGCTCGACGCACTCGAGGCGCTCCGTGACCGTTTCGGTGGCACGGTCATCCTGAAGGGCAACTGCACCCTGGTTGGTGGTGCGGACGGCGCCGCCTGGGTCATTCCCACCGGTAATCCCGGGATGGCCACGGCTGGAATGGGCGACGTCCTGACGGGCATCACCGCCGGATTGCTGGCCCAGGCCACTACGATCGGATCAACGACCACCGGATCAACTATGGACCTCGCCGCTGCCGCCGCCTTCGTGCACGGTGCCGCCGGCGACGTGGCGGCGCGTGGCGGTCAACGGGGCATCGTGGCGAGTGACGTGATCGGTGAATTGCGGCCGTGGCTGAATCCCTAGCCGCGCCCGAGTCCGGTTCCGCGTCCTTGCGTCTGCCGGAACCGGCGACGACGGCGGCGCTCGGCCTGTCCCTGGCCCGCGCCCTGCTGACTGTGGCACCCGCGCGACTGGTCGTGCATCTGGAGGGCGAGCTGGGCGCCGGCAAGACCTCGCTGGTCCGCGCTCTGCTGGCCGGTCTCGGTCATGAGGGGCGCGTGCCGAGCCCCACCTACACCCTCGTCGAACCCTATGCACTCGACCGCTTTCGCGTGCTGCACGTGGACCTGTACCGCTTGCGGGACCCTGCCGAGCTGGACGATCTCGGCCTGCTGGACGAACTGGACCTGGCCGATGACGAGGGTCGGGGCCGGCTGCTGTTGGCGGAATGGCCGGACCGGGGAGGCCATCGACTGCCGGGGGCCGATCTCTGCGTGCAGCTGGCCATCGAGGGTAACGGCCGGACGGCCCGCGTGCTGGTGGCAACGCCGGCCGGATTCCCGGTATTGCAGGCATTGCTGGGTAATCTGGAGAAAGGGGTCTGACGCGGCCTTAAAGTTGACCTCTATCTGCCTATTTCATATAAGAAAACGGTTCCGGCGGGCAACGGATTAAGTATACTCAGGGCCGCGAAAGGGAATTTCGGGAGGCGGGACGCTTGGTCTGGCAGAGAGCCATCGTGCGGGTACTGGCGGCCGGTTACCTGACGGCGTGGAGTGCCCTCGGCGTGCCGGCCATGGCGGCCACCGCGGAGATCCCCCCTTCCGGTCGCCTGCAGGTACGCTCCATTGCCATCGCGGCGGAGGGTCCGGCCACCCTCGTGGATCTCCGCCTGACCCGCAGCGCCCAGTTCAATCTCTTTACGCTGACCAGCCCGCACCGGGTCGTCATCGACATCTCGGCGGCTGACCTGGGGCCCACCGCTTTGCCGTTGCCCGTTGGCGCCGGGGCCGTCCGGCAGATCCGCATTGCCCACCGGCCCGGTGGCAACCTGAGGATCGTCTTCGACGTGGCGGAAGCGGTGCTGCCCTCGGCTTCCCTGGCAGGCGACGATCGCGGGCCGCGACTGGCCATCGAACTCCGGCCCGTCTCGCTGTTGGCTGCGGCACCGCCTGGCCCCGTCCCCACGATTGATCCGCCGCCGGTGCCCGCCGTGGTTCCGGTGCCTCCGGCGGCAAGCCAGCCGCCCATCGTCGTGGTCGTGGATGCCGGCCACGGTGGCCACGACCCGGGCGCCCACGGTCCATCCGGTATCCGCGAGAAGGACATCACGCTTGCCATCAGTCGCCGCCTCGTCGCGCTCCTGAACGAGAAGCCCGGGATGCGCGGCGTGCTCACGCGAAGTGACGACCGCTTTCTGGGCCTACGCGAGCGAATGGAGCGGGCGCGCAGCGCCAATGCCAACTTGTTCATCTCCATACACGCGGATGCGGCCTACAACCGCAGCGCGCAGGGGTCCACCGTCTACGTGCTGTCCGAGAAGGCCGCCAGCGACGAGGCTTCCCGCCGCCTGGCTGCCCAGGAGAATGCCGCGCTCATCGGGGGTGTCGACCTGGGAGACAAGGACCCGGTCCTCGCCTCCGTGCTCATGGATCTCTCGCAGAACGCATCGATCAGCTCCAGCATTGCCGTGGGCGACGCCATTCTCGGCAACATGGGCCAACTCGGCTCGCTTCACCGGCGCACGGTGCAGCAGGCGCCATTCATGGTTCTGAAATCCCCCGACGTGCCGTCGGTGCTGGTGGAGACTGCCTACATCTCCAATCCGACGGACGAACGGAACCTGCGCTCCCCGGCCCACCAGCAGGCCTTGGCCCAGGCGGTTCTCGACGGTCTTGCCAAGTATTTCGCCGCGAATCCGCCGGGGAATGCCGTGAGCCGTCCGGCCAATACGGTGGCGGGCAACCGTGCGGAACCTGCCGCGGGGTCACCGCGGCTCCAGCAACACGTCGTCCGCCGGGGCGACACCCTCTCCGGGGTGGCGATCCGCTACCGGGTGAGCGTCAGCAGCCTGCGCAGCGTCAATGGGTTGCGTACAGACACCGTCTGGGTCGGACAGAAGCTGCGCATTCCCCACGAAAACAGCTGACGGCCACCGGACGCATAGGCAAGCGGGCGCGCATTTGAAAGAATGCTGCCATGCCGATCCGCCAACTGCCTGCGCATCTCGTCAACCAGATCGCGGCGGGCGAGGTCGTGGAGCGTCCCGCCTCGGTCGTCAAGGAGCTCCTCGAGAATAGCCTGGACGCCGGCGCCACGCGGGTGGTGCTGGAACTCGAAGACGCCGGTATCCGCCTGTGCCGGATCCGGGACAACGGTGCAGGCATTCCGCGTGATGAACTCCCCGTTGCCCTGGCGCGCCATGCCACGAGCAAGATTGAATCCCTGGAAGACCTCGAGCACGTGGCCACGCTCGGATTCCGGGGTGAAGCGCTCCCGAGCATCGCTTCGGTCTCGCGGCTGACACTGATCTCCCGGCATCGGGATGCGGCCCTGGCGTTCACGGTGACTGGCGAGGAGGCCGGACCCGGGCCGGTCGAACCGGCCGCACATCCGCCGGGGACTACCGTGGAGGTGCAGGACCTGTTCTTCAATACGCCGGCGCGGCGCCGGTTCCTGCGAAGCGAACGGACAGAATTCGCTTACGTGCGCGCGACGATCGAGAGCATCGCCCTGTCGCGCGGGTCCGTCGCCATGCGCGTGGAGCACAACCAGCGGGTAGTGCTGGACCTGCCAGCGGCGGCTTCGCCGGCGGAACTTGCTGCCCGCATCGGCAAGGTGTGCGGCGAGGACTTCGTCCG
>JBDSWH010000330.1:0-4159 GCA_039926785.1 Gammaproteobacteria bacterium | reverse complement strand
GGATTTGCCCGAAAGCAAGCCGCCGAAGGCCAGGCCGAAAAAAGCGACGGTGGTGCTCATCTGCGTCCGTCCCGACGGCGCGGTGCTGCTGGAACGCCGCCCCGACGCCGGCATCTGGGGCGGCCTCTGGGGCCTGCCCGAAACCAGCGACCTGGACGCCGCGGCGGGCTGGTGCGCGATCCATCTTGGCAACGCGCCGCTGCGCCAGCAGGTGCGGCCTGTGCTCCAGCACGGCTTCAGCCATTTCGACCTGGACATGACGCCGGTGGAATTGCACGTACCGACGCCGCCGGCCCGCGTCATGGAGAGCGACCGGTGGCTCTGGTACCGGACCGACTCGCCGGCCGAGGTCGGCCTGGCGGCGCCGGTTGCGAAGCTGTTGTCGTCGTTGTGATCGCGCGCTAAGGCACTCCTGCGGTAGGAGCGCCTTAAGGCGCGACCGCGGTCAGTCCGCCCGCTCGAGCAGCCGGGTTTCCAGTGGCGGCACCGTGCGCAGGAAATCCCAGATCGCGCCCAGGTCCTGCTCGGTCATGCCGGAGAACGCGATCCAGTCCATCTCGGAGTTCTCCTCCTCCGTCACAGGAAATGGCTCCGTCCTGGAGCGGAAGCGGGCAATGAAGGCCTCCTTCGTCCAGCCGCCCAGACCGTCCAGGTGGGGCGTGAGGTTCCTGGAGTACTGGGTGCGGGTTCCCATGACGAACGGCACGCCGCCGGAGAACAGCCGGTCCGCGACGGGCTCCAGTTGCCCGCGGACGCGCGCGGTGTGGCAGAACTCGCAGCGGGCGATCTTGGTGAGGTACTGTCCATACGCCACCGTGTCGGTGCGAGGCGGTGCCGGCACGGGGCCATCGAGGGGCTTCGGGTAGAAGCGGAAGATGACGTTGAGCGGGAAATCCAGCACCCGGTCGGGGCGGAAGGACTTCACCGGCGGCTGACTGCGCAGGTAGGCGATCACCGCCGCCGCGTCCTCATCCGCCAGATAGTGATACATGAACCAGGGCATTATCGGGAACAGCGCCTCGCCGTTCCGGCTCACGCCTTCGCGCAGGGCGCGCACGATCTCGCCGTCCGTCCAGCCGCCGATGCCACTCTCGACATCGGGCGTGATGTTGCGGATGCAGAGCCGGCCGGGAAATCCGCCCGTGCCAAAATTGATGCCGACGGCCTTGGTGTCCTTGTCCATGCAGGGCCGGCCGGCGCCCAGCGGCGGCAGGGCCGGTCCGCTGTACATCGTCCAGTCCCGCTCCGAGTGGCAGTCGTTGCAGAGGAGCACGTGCTTCACCAGGTACTCGCCCCGCTGCAGCACCTCCGGCGTGCCATCCACCTTGAAGTCCGGCGCCGGACGCTGACGGGGCAGGGCGCCGAACACGTACACCGCGGCGGCGGCAACGACGACGACGAGGAGGAGGGCCAGGGTCTTCAATACGGTTCGCATCGGGCGGCGCCTTGGTGGCGGGTTGACGCGTCTGTTATAAACGAACAATGACCAGAACGGTGAACTGCGCCCTGCTCCGCATTCCGGCCGACGGCCTGGACTACCAGCCTTACCCCGGCGAGCTCGGCAAACGCATCTACGAAAACATCTCCAAGCAGGCCTGGCAGCAATGGCTGGCGCACCAGACCATGCTGATCAACGAGTACCGCCTGAGCCCGATTGAACCCAAGGCCCGGAAGTATCTCGAAGGCGAGATGGAGAAGTTCTTCTTCGGCGGCGGTTCCGAGACGCCGCCGGACTTCAAGGGCGACTAGGCGCTACCGCAACAGCTCTCGGCGCTTGACCTTGCCGGACGTCGTGCGCGGCAGGTCGTCCACCAGCAGGATCTCGGCCGGCTGCATCCAGGCCGGCAAGACGCTCCGGCAGTGCGCATGCAGGGCCTGCACGGTGAGCGTTGTGTCGGATTCAACCGCCACCACCAGTGCCACGATCACGGGGTCCCCGCCGGCCAGCGGACGGCCCACCACCGCGGCATCCCCAACTCCCGGGCATCGGCGCAGGGCTGCCTCCACCACTTCCGGGTACACATTGGCGCCGCCGCGGATGATCATGTCGTCGACGCGACCTTGCAGGGTGAGAAAGCCGTCCGCGTCCAGCGTGCCCACGTCGCCGGTGTAGAGCCAGCCATCAGCCAGTCCCTCGGTGATGGCGGCGCCTTCTTCCGAGTCCGATGGATCGAACCACGCGGTGACCACGCCGGCGCCCCGCAGGCGGACCCGTCCCACCGTGCCGGGTGGCAGCTCATCATCGGCGTCATCCACCACCTGCAGCTGCACGTCACCCACGGCGCGACCAACGGTGTCGGCGTGGGTGACGATCTCGGCGGGTCGCAGGACTGTTATGTTGCCGCCACCCGCGCTCCCGTACAGGTCGTAGAAATTGGGCGTCACCCGCTGCGCAATCTGCTGGCGCTCCTCCGCCGTCAGTGGCGAAGCGGTGGCAATCAGCAGCTTCAGCGACGGCAGCAGCGGCGCGTTGGCCGGGGGCAGGGCAATCAGCCAGCGCAGTGCCGTGGGCACCAGGAAGGCCATCGTCGCGGCGTTTTCCCGCACGGCCTCCACGTACTCCTCGGTGCCGAACAGCGGCGGGTAGAGGATCACGGCGCCGCCCTGGAGCAGTGTCGTCAGGCAGAAGTGGCTGCCGGCGCTGAAGTAGAGCGGGCTCGACGAGAGGTAACGGATTCCGGTAAGTGAACCGATGGCGTCGATGTTGTTCTGAATGCGAACGGCATAATTGGCGTGCGTCACCACCGCCGCCTTTGGTAGGCCCGTGGTACCGGACGACAGGTTCAGCACCAGCGGCAGATCCGGATCGTCCACGAACGGCAGTTCGGTGGCGTGGGACACCCGCGTCGCCCAGTGCGTATCGACGGGTATGCACCGTGCACCCTCGATCAACGCTCCCGGCTCGGTCAGCACGGCTGCCAGCCGGAACCGCTGCGCAACCGCCGTGCGCTCTGGCAACGGCACGCGCCAGTCCATGGGCACGACGGCCAGGCCGGCACGGCCGGCGGCGAGGCGGGCGATGAGGTGGTCCGCCGTGTCTCGCAGGCACACGCCCACGCGATCCCCGGCCTGCAGACCGGCCTCACGCAGCGCGCCGGCGAAGCGCGCCGCCTCGGCGTTGAGAGTCGCGAACGTCCACTGGCGCTCTCCGTCCTGCAGGGCGAGTTGGCCTGGCCGGTCGCGACCCTGGGACTCGAGCAGCCTGAGGACGTTGCCGGGCGCGCCTTCGGCCAGAGCGTGAATTGAGGGGTTTCCATTGACCATCAACTGGTTATCCTAGCTGGTAGCTGCGCCCGGCGCCGCCAGGACGGTCAACAATGCGCGCGAGAGATGATGTGACGCTACCGCCACCGCGTATCGCCCGCGCGGGACTGGCCGGCTTGCCGCCGTGGGAGGCTCCGTGCGCGGGCACCGAAGCCCGCCTTGCCGAGTTCTTCAGCGCCGCGCTGAATCTGGACACCGTAAGCGCGAATGACGATTTCTTCGCGTTGGGCGGCGGCTCCCTGCAGGCCGCAGCGATCTTTACCCGCATCCGGAGCGAACTGGGCCACCGCCTGCCCCTGGCGACACTGTACCGGTCCCCGACCATCCGCTCCCTGGCAGTGGCCCTGGCCACGGCGTCGACGAAGGCGCCGGCCGTTACGGATTGCGTCCAGTTGATCCAGCAGGGTTCGTCGGCCGAGGCGCTCTTCATCGCGCCGGGTATCGGGGGCGACATCGTGGGACTTGTGCACGTGGTACGGCACCTGGACCCCAAGCAGACCGTCTACGGCTTGCGCAGCGTCGGCCTGCAGGAAGGCGAAGCGCCACTGGCCGACGTGCCCGCCATTGCCTCAGCCTTTCTCTCGGGCATTCGCCGCGCCCAACCCCGCGGTCCTTACCAGCTCTTCGGCGTGTGCTGGGGCGGCCTCGTTGTCCTGGAGATCGCGCGGCAGCTCCGCGACGCGGGCGAGCAGGTGCGCTTACTGGCGATCCTCGATCCGCCCCCGGTGCGCACCAGTCCCGCAGCGGCGGAAGCACCCCCCGGTGCACTTTCGACGCGGCATTTCCTGGCGGGTCGGCTGGCGCTTTACCGGAACGCGCTGGCTGAAAAACCGATGCGCGACTGGCCGTCCTACATCGGCGGCCGGCTGGTCAACCTGGCCGACGTGGTCCGCCG
>JBDSWH010000329.1:0-4836 GCA_039926785.1 Gammaproteobacteria bacterium | reverse complement strand
CGACGAGGCGCCGGCCACGATGATCCGCGCCGATCGGTTTCTGGCCGGTTGCTTCCGCCGCGGCGGGGAAGTGGGGCCGGTATTCAGCCTGACGCGACTGCTGGATGCGCGCGACTTCCAGCGGGCGGCGGGCGAGTGAAGCACGCGTACACCTGAGTGAGTCAACAATGACAGAACAATCTGGCGGAATGCGGCTGCTGCCCACCCTGGGTGTCGCCCTGGTAGTGGTGCTGGTCGCAGCCCTCGCACTCCTGGCGCTGAAGCCTGGCGAATCGGCCCAGGGCGCCACCCCGGTGCCAGGGGCCGCTGCGTTCACGGAAGCGCATGCCGCCTACCGGCTTGCGGCTGGCGCAATGCGTGGTGACCCGCGGGCCATCACCAATCTCTCGGCGGCAAACCGGCGTATTGCCGCCTCCGATCTTGAAGGTGTGCAGGACGACACCCGTCGCCGCCTGGAGCAGATCCGGGCGAGCCTCGGCACCATCGAATCCGGCCGCGGCGAACTCGTGGGCCTGCGCTCCGCCGCAGACCGCCTGGACCGCATGCTGCCCCGGCTGACCGACCAGATCGACTCGCTCGAGGCGACCGGCACGGTAAGCGCACAGCCAGCATCCCTGGCCCAGCTGGAGCGCCTCCGGGCGCTGGCTGACGGCTTGCGTCGCGACGTTCGTGGCCTGTCCCAGGGCACCGAGGGCGCCGAGGCTCGCAACCCCGCATTGCTCGACGCCGACCTGGCCATCGCCCAGATCGTGCGCGGGCTTGGCGAGGGCGACCCGGAACTCGGGCTGCGACCGCTCGCCGGGGCCGATGCCATTCGCGCCCTCGACGGACTGCGCCAGCAAAGCGTTGACCTCAGCAAGACGGTGCGGGACGTGCTCGCCAGCAGCGACCGCCTCGGCGCGCTGCGCCAGTCCATGGATCAGCTGGAAGGCCTCATCGCCCCGCTGCCCGTGGAGGTCCTCGCGCCAGCCACCAGCGCTCGCTCGAGTCTTGCCGGCCTGATCACCACGGGCCTGCTGGCCCTGGCTGTCGTGCTGGCGCTGGCCATGGTCTGGATCTACCGGCGCGTGGCGGACAACGGCAGGGTCGCCGCCCAGCAGACCGCCCAGAACGAGCGCAACCAGCAGGCTATCCTGACGCTCCTCGACGAGATGAGCAGCCTGGCGGACGGCGACCTTACCGTCCACGCCACTGTCACCGAGGACATCACCGGCGCCATCGCCGACTCCATCAATTACGCGATCGAGGCCCTGCGCGAGCTGGTCACCACAATCAATGAGAGCGCGATTCTCGTGGATGGCGCCGCCAAGCAGACGGAAGGCTCGGCCCGTCAGCTGGCTGCCGCAAGCGAGGCCCAGTCCAAGCAGATCGAATCGGCGTCCCGCGCCATCGGCCGCATGGCCTCCTCCATAGAGGAGGTGTCGGGCAACGCAGAACGGTCGTCCGACGTCGCCCGGCATTCCGTCGACGTGGCCCACAAGGGCGGCGACGCGGTCCGCCGCACGATAGAGGGCATGAACGCGATTCGCGAAACCATCCAGGAGACGTCGAAGCGCATCAAGCGCCTGGGCGAGAGCTCCCAGGAGATCGGCAACATCGTCGAGCTGATCAACGACATCGCCGACCAGACCAACATCCTTGCCCTGAACGCCGCCATCCAGGCGTCGATGGCGGGCGAAGCGGGCCGGGGTTTCGCGGTGGTTGCCGACGAAGTGCAGCGCCTCGCCGAGCGCTCCGCCAATGCAACCAAGCAGATCGAATTCCTCGTTCGCACGATCCAGGCCGATACCAATGAGGCGATAGTCTCCATGGAGCGCAGTACCACCGACGTGGTCGGCGGCGCGCTCCTGGCCGAGAATGCCGGTGCGGCCCTTGAGGAGATCGAGCAGGTTTCGAACCAGATCGCAGCCCTCGTCCAGAACATCTCGAGCTCGGCCCGGGAGCAGGGCAAGGCGGCCGGCGCCGTCACTCGCAGCATGGACGTGTTGCAGGAAATCAACTCCGAGACCGCCGCGAATACCAGCGCGACCACCAGCGCCATCAGCAAGCTCGCCGAGCTGGCCACGCAGCTGCGCCGTTCCGTCGCTGGCTTTCGCCTGCCCCCGGTGACGTCCGCCACGCCGCGCTCCGCCGTCAGCGGCCTGACCGGCCAGTTTCCCGTGCTGAACGAGGCCGAAGAAGTCTTCGACCCGGGCATGCCTGACGAAACACTGGTGGTTGCCCAGGCTCAGGTGTCCGGCGAGCCGCACGCCCAGACGGTCCGGTACAACGAGCCGGTGTCCTTCGTGAGCAAGCGCACCGCCTGATCGTGTCCGCCTTTCCCGATCCCACTGGCGCACAGGGTGCCGTCGACCCGGTTCGGGAGCCGTTGCTGCTCGTCGCCGACGAGCTTGCCGTTACCCTGGACGAGGCCCGTGCGGCGCTGGAGCAGTACGCGGAGGGCGAGGTCGGCAACCAGCCGCTCGAGCGTTGCGCCGGCCTGCTGCACACGGCCCGGGGCGTGCTGCAGATCACTGAGACCTGGGGCGCCAGCCTGCTTGCCGAGGAAATGGAGCAGACCTGCCGGCACCTGATGAAGTCGCGGCGGGATATGCAGTCCGACGACGCCATTGAAGCGCTGTCCCGGGCGGCCGTCCAATTGCCGGCCTACGTAGAGCGCATCCGGGATGGCGGGCGCGACGTGCCGCTCGTACTCCTGCCGTTGCTTAACGACCTCCGCGCGGCCCGCGGCCGGCCGCTGCTCTCCGAAAGCACGTTGCTGCTGCTGAATATCGCCCCGGGCGCCATCGGTGGTGGTGGCGCCCGGGGCGCTGTGCCTCCCCGGACACCGGCGCCGGCGCGGCCGGCGGCTGCCGAGGATGCCGCCGCCCTGGCGAAGATCCTGCGGCCTCGCTTCCAGCTCGCATTGCTCGGCTGGATCCGTGGTGAAGGCGGGTCGGATTCACTGGCCCGGCTCCAGGACGCCGTGAACCGGCTCGAGTCGGCGTCGGTCAGCGACGTGGTGCACCAGCTGTGGTGGGTGACCGGCGGCGTGCTCGAGGCACTGGCCGACCGAGGCCTTGAGGCGGGCGTCTCGGTGAAGCGGCTCATCGGCCAGGCCGACCGGGAGATGAAGCGGCTGCAGACCCAGGGGGAGCGCAAGTTCGCCGCCCAGCCACCGGTGGAGCTGGTCAACAACCTCCTCTACTACGTCGCCAGGGCGACAAGCGGCGGACTGCGAATTACCGCCATTCGGGAGGCCTTCAATCTGTCGGGCCTGATACCCGGCGACGAACAGATCGAGGCGGCCCGCCAGAGCCTTGCCGCGCCGAGCATCAAGCTGATGCAGACGGTGGCCGCGGCGATCCGGGAGGACCTCGCGCGCGTCAAGGACGTGCTCGATATCTATGTGCGCACCGGCATGGAGCGCATCGAGGAGCTGGCGCCGCAGATCGACCTGCTGAAGAAAATAGGCGACACCCTCGGCGTGCTGGGCCTGGGGGACCTGCGCGAGGTGGTCCAGACGCGGCGCGCCGAGCTCGAGGAACTCATCGCCGGCAGCCGTCGACCCGACGAACCCACGCTGGTGGCCATGGCGACGGCCCTGCTGGAGGTGGAAGACCGCCTGGAGCACCAGCTGATTGGCCTGATCGCGCCCGACAGCCCGGCAGGCACTTCGACGCCCGCCGAGCACGACAACGCGGACCGCGTCGTAGTGACCCAGGCGGTCATGCGGGAATGTCTCGCCAACCTTGCCCGCGTGAAGGAAGCGATCAGCCTCGTCACCGAGCGGGCCGGGGACGGCGCGGCGCTGGACTCGATTCCGGCGCTGCTCCGGGGCATCACCGCCGCCCTGCTGATCGTCGAGAAGGAGCGCGCCGGCCGGGTCGCCGAGCGTATCGCCGCTGCCGCCAGTGAGGTCGTCCAGCGGGGAGCGGGGACGGAGGCCCGTGCGGCCCTTGAACGGCTTGCGGATGCCATTGTCAGCCTCGAGTACTACATGGAGACACTCCAGGCCGGGCGCCGCGAGCCCGGCTGGATGCTCGACAACGCCGCCCGCTCGCTCGATGCACTGGTGCTGCCGGCACCGGCGATCCGCACCGACCTGGACGCCACAGGGCGCGTATCCCGGGAGGACCTGCCCGCCACGCTGGTCATCGATCGGTCGGCTGATATCGGCCTTCCCCTGCCCGGAATCGGGGCGCCCGCGCCGCCGACCGCGCCGCGTGAAGTGCCCCGGGCTCCCGCTCCCTACAAGGGTCCGTCGGCTGACCGGCCGGTCGTCGGGGACTCGGGCCAGAACATTGATCCGGACATCCTTGAGCTGTTCATCGAGGAGGCCCGCGAGGCGATCGACGCCATCAACGTGCACTTCCCCGCGTGGGAGCTCGACGAGGGCGAACGGGAGTCGCTGCTGACTATCCGTCGCGCTTTCCACACCCTGAAGGGCAGCGGCCGCATGGTCGGTGCCGAGCTGATTGGTGAGTACTGCTGGAGTGTCGAACAGCTCCTGAATCGCGTCATCGAGGGTACCGTGCTGCGCTCGCCGGCGGTCGTGAGTTACCTGCGGCGGGCCATCCCTGCCGTAGCCGAACTGCTTGAGCAGCTTGAGGTGGGTGTAAAGCCCGCCAGCAACCTTCGCGCGCTCATGGCAGAAGCCGTCGAGGTGGGCCGGCCCGCGGCGCCGCCCGAAGCCGATGCGGCTGCCGACAGTGGCGATGCGACGGAGCTGCTGCCCATCCCCGAACTCGACGGGGTCCTGGCGAGCACGGACGAAACGCTGGTCGCGCGCCTGCCACCCCACCTGCAGATCGTTCCGTCCATCTCCACCCTCGTGCTCGGCCCTGACGACGCCAC
>JBDSWH010000328.1:0-7949 GCA_039926785.1 Gammaproteobacteria bacterium | reverse complement strand
GAAGGTGATTCAGCAGGTCCGGATTATCCGGCCGCCCACGCCACCGCCCACGCCGCCACCGCCGCCACCCGAGCCGGAGGAGTTGGACGTACCGGAGCCCGACGAACCGGAGCCCGAGCAGGCCAGGGACGACCAGCCACCGGCGGGTGACCAGCTGGGTCTGGACTCCGAAGGGGTCGCCGGCGCCGACGGTTTCGGGCTGCTCGGCCGCAAGGGGGGCCGCGACCTGCTGAGCGGCGACAGCGGCGACCAGTTCAGCTGGTATGGCCAGACCCTGAAGAGCGACCTGATCGACAAGTTGGCCGAAATCCGTGACATCCGCCGCGACCGTTACTCCGTCGTGGTCCGCCTGTGGCTCGCCCCCGACGGCCGGATACAGAAATTCAAGGTGGTGAACTCGACGGGCAATGCCCAGCTGGATCGCGATCTGGTGGCCGCACTGTCGTCTCTCGACCGCGTGTCGGAGCTTCCCCCCGCGGGTCTGCCACAGCCCGTACGGCTGAGGATTGTCAGCCGCATCTGATGTCAACCCGTTCAACCCGTACCAAACCCGGATTCCACATGACCCTGAGAACCGCAATCGTTGCCTGCTCGGCCCTCCTGCTCTCGGCTGCCCATCGGGATGCGATAGCCCAGGAGGCTACCGGCTCGGACATGGCCGTGCTGCGTAACACGGTGGTGAATCTGCTCGACGCCATGGTCCGGCAGGGCCTGATCTCGAAGGATTCCGCCGAGAAACTGGTGGCCGACGCCCAGAAGAAGGCGAGCGCCGAGGCCGCAGCGGGGAACGCGGCAGATACGGCCGCACCCGGCAGCGTCCGCGTGACCTACGTACCGAAAGTCGTCCAGGACGAGATCACGGCGCAAGTGAAGCAGGACCTGCAGGCGAGCGTCGTGGCCGACGTGAAGAAGGCCGCGGTCGACGAAGGCTGGGGCGTGCCTGCGGCAATGCCGTCCTGGGTCCGCAATTCCCGCTGGTCCGGTGATATCCGGGTCCGGGGCGAGTACACGGGCTACGCTGAGGGCAATACCGCGTTCATCCCGGACTTTCAGGCGATCAACAACGCGGGCGGAATCGCCAAGGCTGGCCCCGACGCCACCTTGAACACCACCGAGGACCAGGTCCGCTATCAGCTCAAGGCAAATTTCGGGGCGCTGTTTGACCTGGCCCCCAATGCGCTCGCGGCGTTCCGCCTCGGCACGGGCAACCAGCTCAATCCGGTTACGCGTAACCAGGCACTCGGCGACTTCGACCGGTCGTTTCCTCTGCTGCTAGAGGAAGCCTATCTCCGGCTGGGAACCTCGCCTGATTCCCCGAACCATCAGGTGCTGTTCTGGGCCGGGCGCACGCCGAATCCCTACCAGACCACGGAACTGGTCTGGGACAGTGACGTGCGCTTCAACGGCTTCACACTGCAGTACACCTGGAACAACCCCCAGGTCACCGGCGAGGCCCGCCAGGCCCGTGGCCTGTTTGCTACAGGTGGCGCTTATCCGATCCAGGAAATCCAGCTCAGTCACGACGACAAGTGGCTGGTGGCGGGGCAGTTGGGCTACGAGTTCGATGTGCTGCCGGAACTGCGGCTGAGCCTCGCCGCCGGCTACTACGACTACCTCAACGTGACTGGCAAGCGGAACGATGCAACCAGCGACGGCCTGCTCGACTACACCGCCCCGGACTTCGTCCAGAAGGGCAATACCATGTTCGGTATCCGCAACGACACCGACCCGGATACAAACCTGTACGCGCTCGCCGCCGACTACAACCTGGTCGATCTCACTGCCGCGGCGACCTGGACGCTGCGGCCGGATCTCGTGCTCGATATGACCGCCAACTTTGTTACGAACGTTGGTTACGACTACGGTGAGATCTTGCAGCGGGTTGGCGGCTGCACGGCAATTACAAATCCGCAGCCTGGTGGTCCCACCGAGATCTGCCCCGTCGAGAAGGCTAACGCGTACCGGCTTGAATTTCGTATTGGCAATCCGGAAATCGCCCGGCCCCTGGCGTGGCGGGCATTCGTTGCCTACAACTATGCCGAGCGCGATTCGGTTCTTGACGCCTTTACCGATTCGGATTTTCACCGCGGTGGCACCGACGCCGAGGGCTATATCATCGGCGGTGAGCTCGGCATCACCAACAACACCTGGGTCCGGCTCCGCTACCTGTCGGCGGACGAGATTGACGGTCCGCCGCTCGGTATTGACGTCCTCCAAGTCGACCTGAACGGCAAGTTTTGAGGCCCGCCATGCAGAGACATCTGGCGATTGTGATCCTGCTGGCACTGGCTGCCTCCACGTCCGTGGCCCAGGAAGCGCGGCGCCCGTCGAGCGACGCCAGCGCCCGGCTGCAGCAGCAGGTTCAGCAGCTTGCCAGTGGGCGCTCGGCGCTTCAGGCGGAGAACGCAGGGCTCAAGGAGCAGGTGACAAAGCTGGAGAAGGACGCCAAGGCCCTGGTATCGGAGAAGGAGTCACTAACACGCAGGGCGGGTACGGCGGAGGGCAAGGTTAACCGGGCCGAAGCGGGGCAAAAGTCCGCGAGTTCGCGCTTGGACGGCACCGAGACCCGCCTGGCGGAGGTCGTCGCCAAGTACAGGGAACTCGCCGAGCAGCTGCGAAAAGTGGAAGCCGAGCGCAACGACTTGGCCCGGCAGGCTGCCGCGGACGGGCAGGGCCTGAAGGTCTGCGCCCAGAAGAACGTTCAGCTGGCCGGGATCGCCAACGAGGCGCTTGATCGCTATGAGCGGAAAGGCTGCTTCGGCGCGCTGGCGCAGGCGGAGCCGTTTACCGGCCTCAAGCGGATCGAGGTCCAAAATGCAGTGGAGGAGTACCGGCAGCAGGTCGACGGGCTGCGGGTTCCAGCGGTCAGTGCGCCGGACTCGGCAGTCAATAATGATAAATAAAACAACCTATTAAAGGTTGTCATTAAAGTTTCACGACACCGTCAGGAAACTGTCAGCCTGCGGCCCGATGCTGCGCGCGTCGGCCTTACCGACGGAGGCTTGAACGGATGCTCGACTACAGTCTCCCTGCCGCGTTCGCGCGGCTCGACAGCCTGGAAGTGCGCTGGTGCCTGCCGGTGCACGCCGTGGCCCGATTCTCTCCAGTCCGCCGCTACTTCGCGCTCGTCAGCCGCCTGGGCGATGGCATCGCCTGGTACTCCCTGCTGGCGCTTCTGCCCGTGCTGTTCGGTGTGGGCGCCGTGCTGCCGGCGCTGCACATGGCCGTGACCGGAGTGGCCGGCGTGGTGATCTACAAGATTCTCAAGCGGCGGTTGGTGCGCGAGCGGCCGTTTCACTCGCACCGGGGTGTGCGTGCTCTGGTGGAGCCGCTGGACCGGTACAGTTTCCCGTCGGGCCATACGCTGCATGCCGTGACCTTCACGGTCATGCTCGGGAACTACTTTCCGCCACTCCTGGGGCTGGTTGTGCCCTTTGCCATCAGCGTGGCCCTCTCTCGCGTCGTGCTCGGCTTGCACTACCCGACCGATGTGCTGGCTGGCGGATTGCTCGGCTGGTTGCTGGCCGCCGCAAGTCTCGCTCTCGTTGTTGCGTGATCGCTGCGAACGAAAGTCCGGTTTCAGTCACGCCACGAAGCGCTGCCAGGCGGCCGTGCCCCACACGAGCGCAGCGAGCAGCAGACTGAGGAACACGGCGGCCGAGCCCAGGTCCTTGGCCTGGCCCGACAGGCGATGGTGCTCGTCACTGATGCGGTCCACCGTGGCCTCGATCGCCGTGTTGAGTACCTCGACGATCATCACCACGAGCCAGGACGCGACCAGCATCAGACGTTCCATGCCGGATTGCCCGAGCCATAAGGCGAGGGGCACCAGGACGATCGCCAGCACCGCTTCCTGCCGGAAGGCTTCCTCGCCCCGCCAGGCCACCGCCAGGCCGGCTGCCGAGTAACCCGCGGCGTCCAGCAGTCGTCGCAGACCCCGTTTACCTTGTTTCGCCATGTTTATGATCTTGTTCCAGAATGTCGGGACTTCACGCTGCCGAATGGCCCTCGCGCTGGTGCTGCCGGACGCCCGCCGGTGCCTGCCAAAGCATAGCCAATTATCGGGTGGGTCGAGCAGCCACGCGACGTCGTAACGCAATCGCAATAGTCCGGTAAAGCGACTGCAATGGGGCGCCCCGACGATGCACGCTCCCATTCGAGGCCCGTGATTCCTGATCGTGACCCGGATACTTCTTGTCGACGGCAGTACCGATGACCGTGAGTGGGTCCGTGACCGACTGAAGTCCGTTGGCCACGACGTCGTCTGTGCCAGCGACGCCATGACCGCGGTGGATCGCATCGATCAACGCTCCTTCGACCTGCTCGTCACGGAATGGATGCTCCGGGACATGTCGGGCCTCGAGCTGGCCCAGTACGTGCGCAAGCACGCCAATGGCCGTCTGACCCGGGTGGTAATGCTCAGTGGTTGCGATGATGCCAGCGCCGTGGCGCGCGCGCTGGACAGCGGTGTTGATGACTATCTGGCCAAGCCGGTCCGGGAGGAGGAGCTGGTGGCGCGCGTCAATGCCGCCCTTCGGCGCCCCGCGACGCCGTCGCGTGAAAGCGTCCTGGAAATCGGCCCCCTTCGGCTGGACAGGTTGGGTCACCGGGTCACCGTCGGCGCCCTGGAGATCGATCTGGCGCCGGCCGAGTTCCGTCTGATGACCTATTTCATGGAGAACCCGGGCCGGGTTCTCGCACGGCGGCACCTGCTGGAGCACGTTTGGCGGCGGCGCCATGGGATCGGCGAACGCACGGTGGACGTCCACGTACGCCGCTTGCGGGCTGCCCTTGAACCCCACTCCTGCGAAAATCTCCTGCAAACAGTCCGTGGATTTGGTTACCGGTTCGGATAATCGGCCGCCCGGACGGCGGGTCTGGTGTCACAATTCCGGGCAAGCCTGTTGAGCCCGTAACCGGTTTGTAATAAAACCCTGTTGCAATACTCCGCAACATCACTGTAACGGAACATCATGAGCGCACGCAGGATTCTGGTGGTCGAGGACGAGGCGCCGATCCGGCAGATGATCGCCTTCAACCTCAGCCGGGCCGGGTTCGAGGTGGATGAGGCGGAAGACTGTTTCTCGGCCCGGCTGCGCATCGCCGATTCCCGGCCGGACCTGCTTCTCGTGGACTGGATGCTGCCCGATTCCAGCGGCCTGGAGCTGACCCGGACGCTCCGGCGCGAAGAGGCCAATCGCGAGATGCCCATCATCCTGCTCACTGCCCGGGCGGAAGAGCGGGACAAGGTTCTCGGGCTCGATGGCGGCGCCGACGACTACATCACCAAGCCGTTTTCCCCGCGGGAGTTGCTCTCCCGGATCAACGCAGTACTCCGCCGTGCGGCGCCCCCCTCCGACGAGCCCTTGGTGGCCGGGGAATTGCGCCTCGATCCGGTGAGTCACCGGGTCTATGTGGGCGAGCGCGAAATTGGTCTCGGACCCACGGAGTACCGGCTGCTGAAGTTCCTCATGGAGAATGCGGATCGCGTGTACAGCCGGACTCAATTGCTGGACTCCGTCTGGGGTCAGAACGTCTACGTGGAGGAGCGCACTGTCGACGTCCATGTGCGCCGGTTGCGCAAGGTCCTGGAGGAATTTCACGTGGACGGCTACATCCAGACCGTCAGGGGCGCCGGCTACCGCTTCTCTACGCGCTGAACAATGCCCAAGGTCTGGACCTGGACCCTATCCTGGTATGGCGCCGCGCTGGTCGCCGGTGGCCTGATAGGTTTTCTCTACGATCGCACCACCCTCGGGGTACTGGTCGTTGCCCTGGGCCTGCTCGTCTGGCAACTCTACAACCTCTATCGCCTCGAGCGCTGGCTGGCTGCCGGGAAGATTGCCGGCATACCGGACGGAGACGGCGTGTGGCCACCCGTCTTCGCCAAGATCCAGTTCATGAAGAGCAAGGTAAAGCGTCGTGGCAAGCGCTTTCGCAAGCTCGTCAAGGACCTTCGCGCTTCCACGGAGGCATTTCCGGACGGCGGCGTAATCCTCAATTCCCGGCACGAGATCATCAACTACAACCAGGCAGCGCGGCTCCTGCTTGGGCTGAAGACCCGGCAGGATCGAGGCCAGCGCATAGAAAACCTGCTGCGCTACCCGGACTTCGTGGACTACCTCAAAGACCAGGCAGGCCGGCAGGCGGTGGACATTCCATCGCCTGCCGGCGGTGATACCTGGCTGTCGTGCCGGCTGATTCCCTACGGGCCCGACCAGACCCTGCTGCTGATTCGCGACGTCAGCCAGCGCGTGAAGATCGAGCGGGTGCGGCGGGATTTCGTCGCCAATGCGTCGCACGAACTTCGCTCGCCCCTGACCGTGATCATGGGCTATCTGGATGCGTTGTCTGAGGACGAACGGATTCCGGAGAGCTGGCGGCCCCCTATCGGCGTGATGCAGGACCAGGCCGTGCGCATGCGCCGCCTGGTCGAGGATCTCCTCCAGCTTTCCAAGCTTGAGTCGGGCCAGTCCGTCGCCAAGGATCAGGTGGTCGACGTGGCGGCCATCGTTGCCGCCGCGAGGAAGGAGGCGATGGCCATTGCGGAGCATCCCGGTTCGATCGAGATTGAGCTCCAGAGCCCGGCCAACCTGCTGGGGGAAGAGACGGAGCTGCAGTCGGTGGTGTCGAACCTCGTGGCGAACGCGGTCCGTTACACGCCACGCGAGGGTCAGATCGTCATCAGCTGGTCGGTGGACGGTGATGGCGGCCACCTTGCTGTGCGTGACACCGGCATCGGGATCTCCGACGAGGACATTCCCCGGGTCACCGAACGATTCTACCGCGCAGATGGCGGCCGGGCCCGGCAGCGTGGCGGCACCGGTCTCGGGCTCGCCATTGTGAAATACGCGCTACGCCGGCATGACGCGGAGCTCGAGATCCGCAGCCGGCTCGGCCACGGCAGCACCTTTGTCTGTCATTTCCCGCGGGATCGGCTCGCCTTATCCTGATACTCTTTCCTTCTTTCGAGCCCGGCGTGCAGCCGCACGTCAAGGAGCGGCGCCATGGAATCCGAAAGCTTCAGTCACCACATCTCGCGGCGGTTCAATGCCGAGCTTGAGCACCTGCGCAGTGAGGTGCTGCGCATGGGCGGGCTCGTCGAGCAGCACCTGGATACCGCGGTCGAGGCAATCACGGCTGGTGACAGTGACATGGGCCTGCGGGTCTCCAACGACGATCACAAGATCAACAAGCTTGAGATGACCATCGACGAGGAGTGTCGCAAGCTGCTGGCGACCCGGATGCCGGCCGCGGCGGACCTTCGTTTGATCGTCATGGTCATCAAGACGATTACCGACCTGGAGCGGGTTGGTGACGAGGCGGCCAAGATCGGCTACCTGGCCTCGCACCTGGCAACTGACCGGGAGCCGTATGCCTCCTACACCGAGCTCAAGGCGCTTGGCGAGCACGTGCAGGAAATGCTGCACGACGCCCTCGACGCGTTCTCGCGGATGGACGTCGACGATGCCCTCGCCGTAATCGAGGAGGACAAGCTGGTCGACGAGGAGTATGACCAGATCACCCGCCAATGCATTTCCCTGATGATGGAGGACGCCCGCACCATCCGCCGCTTCATGGACGTGAGCTGGGTGGCCCGGGCCCTGGAGCGAATTGGAGACCATGCGAAAAACATCGCGGAATACGTGGTGTATCTGGTCCACGGCCGCGATATCCGGCACACGGAGCGGGAGGCTGTGCTGCAGGAGCTGGAGGCTGCGAAGAGCGACCGGCCGGTATCCGGGTGATCGATCAGCCGGTCCTGCAATAATTCCTTAACATTCCGGTCATAAGCTGGGCACGTTGAAGTCCTACCGGCCAATTACCTCCTGGAGGTCTACGTGAAGCACATTTCCCCCCTAACCGGATTCCTGGCCGCGGCCGTCCTGACCGGGGCGGCTGCCGGTGCGGCAGCCGCCCAAGCCGCGCGCGACTACATCAGCATCGTT
>JBDSWH010000327.1:0-37325 GCA_039926785.1 Gammaproteobacteria bacterium | reverse complement strand
GCCAAGACGGTGGCCGCGCTGGACATGCTGCTGTCCGACTACCTGGCCATCGACGTCCTGCAGGATCCCGAGATCCGCGACGGCATCAAGGCCTACGGCAACTGGCCGACGATCCCCCAGCTGTACGTGGACGGCGAGCTCGTCGGCGGTAGTGACATCATCACCGAGATGTTCGACTCCGGCGAGCTCGGCAACGTGCTCGGCCTGGGCGAGCCCACCGGCCAGACGCCGCGCATCGATATCGATGCGACGGCGGCCGAGATCATGTCAGGGGCACTGAAGGACCGGCCCGGCGACACCATCCATCTGAAGATCAATGCCGGTTTCGATCACTCCATGTCACTTGGCCCGATTCAAGACGGGGCCGTGGACGTGAGCAGCGGCTCCATCTCATTGCAACTGGACCCGTGGAGCGCCACGCGCGCAGACGGACTCCGCATCAGCAAGATGGAGAGCCTGCAGGGCCAGGGATTCCGCTTCGACAATCCTAACGCACCCCCGCCGGTGAAGCAGATGAGCGTCATCGAGCTCAAGGCGGCCCTGGACGGCGGAGAATCCCTCCAGCTGTTCGATGTGCGAGGTGAGGACGAGCGTGCGATGGCCTCGCTGCCCGCTGCCAAGCCGTGGGACGAGTCCGCCATGAAGCTGATGGACAGCCTGCCCACGGCCACGCGAATTGTCTTCCACTGCCACAGTGGCGGCCGCAGCCAGGCCATGGCCGAGCGTTACCGCCGGCGTGGGTACACCAACCTGCACAATCTGGCCGGCGGCATCGACGCCTGGTCCCGGGAAATCGATCCCGCTATCCCGCGGTACTAGCTGCCGAGATCGTCCAGCACCAGCACCGATGGCGGCTTGCCGTCGCTGGTCTCGTCCACCCGCACCGCGTCCACCAGGATCACGGTCTGCACGGTACCTGCGCCGGCCACGACTGCCTGGCCGGCCAGTTCCGTCTTGGTGCCCGCCTGGGTGAACACCACGGTGTAGCTGTTCGGGGCAAAACCCAGGTGGCCGGTGATGCTCGTGAGCACGAAGTTGGTGATGGTCGGATTCACGTCCGCTACCGTTTGGCCGGGTTCGAGCAGGTAAAGGTCGACCGTGCCACTCCCGGGCGCGGCGTCGAGGACGCGCAGCTTCGCCTGCGCAAAGATCGGCCGAAGGTCGTCTGCCACCACCTGGCCATTCATGGTGGCCAGCAGGCCGGTGGCGAACACCGTGGCGCTCTGTGCGGCAAACGAGGCCCGGGTAAACGTGAACAGCGGCGTTGCCGGCGTCGGATCGGACGTCTTCACGCCCCGCACCGTGTAGGTCTCGGGCGGAATGCTCACGTGGCCCGTATGCCCCAGGTACGTCAGGCCGCTGGCGAGCGTTACCTCGGGGGTGGCCGCGGTGGACGGGTCAGCCACCACGTCCAAGGCCGGCGCATCCGGGGACAGGTGCACCACCCGGTAACTGGTCGGCGTCGACTTGTCGAGGATCTCGAGGTTGTTGAACCGGTCGTTGACCACCAACGAGATCGGCGCCGTGCCCGTTGTCGTGTTCTGCACGAGGACGATCAGCAGGTCGTCGCGGTTGCGAAATCCGCCCAGTTCACCCGAATCGAACACCACCGTGTCGGGGTCGCCGGCGGGTGTCACCCGGATGACGTAGGTACCGGGTGGAATCAGCTCACGGGCGGCGGGTTGATCCCCATAGGAAACCTGGCCGAGCGGCGTCGCTGCCGGCAGGCTGGCGTCCTTGCCCGTAATGTAGACGTCGTAGGTCGGCGCGTCCGGCGCCACGTGGACGAACTGCACGCGCGTGTTGCCGTCCGGGATGTCCTCGAACGCATTCTCGAAAATGAGCGACTGCACCGATGCCGTGGCGGCCTTGCCGACGGCCAGCACGGTGTACTCCTTGCCAGCCGCGAGTGGCACGTTTTGGTCCACCACGATTTCGTCATCGCCGGGTACGATCGCCTCGACCTGGAAATGGTAGTCACGAGGCGTGACAAACGTGAAGCCGGTACCTTCCTTGTAGTTGACGCCCGAACGGAACGCCACGCCATCTATCCGGATGTTGACCGGCGGAGCGTCCGGCGACGCCTGAATCACCCGGAAAGCCAGTTCGTTGTCGATGCCGCCCCCACCACCGCAAGCGGCCAGGAACAGACTCGCGGCCAGCGCCGATATGACACCGGAAATCCGCCCGTACTTGCGCGAACGATTGATCATGAACACTACCTTTGAAGGAACAGCCCGACCTGGCGCGCGAGCAGCTTGCCCATGCGCGGATCGTCATTGGGGGGACGCCACATGTCCCAGGTACCGCGGTACTGGGCCTGAACGGGGCCGGCCTCGCTTGGTGCACCGGCGGCGGGGTCGTAGCCGAGCTGGCCCCAGGCGGGGATGTCGAAGGCCAGCGAAGGATCAGTGTCTTCGCGGGGCTGGTCCGGGGGCGCCTGCCGGAGCGGCGGATAGGGGCGTGAATCCCCGCAGCCGCCCAGGGTCAGGCAACAGGGCCCGGTGGCTCCCGACCCGTCGTCCGCCACATCGTCCGACCGGCACGCGGTCTCGACCCACACGCCCCAGTAATCCGCAAACGGACTACCGGTCTCCGGATAGAGGCGCCGCTGAAGGCCCTTGGCGTGCAGCCAGCTCCGGGAACCGATTTCCTTGGCAATCTGGTTGGGCACCTCTACGAGATTGAGGGCGCTGTCGATCACGATCTGGGAGAAGATCACGACGATGTGGCCAACGCCGCGCTCGCGCAGCTGGTCCAGGGCGTCCCAGTACCGGTACCCATGGTCGCCGCCGGGAAACTGCTTGCTACTCTCGTAGAGCCACGCGCCCCCCAAGTCCTCGCCGCGCATCGCGCGGGTCCGCTCCAGGTTGGTTCGCACCCGGCCCCCGAGCCGAATCGCCGGGTTCGGCTCGCGGATCCCCATCCAGGAACCGATGATGTTGTCGGACTTCATCTGCGGATAACGGCGGAGAAGCTCCTGCTTGATCCGGCCGTCGAGGACCAGCGTGTCATCGATCTTCGGGTCGTAGGTCTCGTTGCCGTCGCGGGTAGCGTGGTTGATGAACAATACGGCCGTATCGGCCGGCGTGACCCGCGGATTGAAGGCGGCCGCAATGCCGTCCGCCTGCATGGCCACCAGCAGGGGGTCTTCGATGACGGGGTTGGGCCGGCCCGCCAGCGGCACCCGCGAATCGGCCTTCGGCGGCCCGAGGGACCGTGTCCAGCCCGGCGGGTCCGTCGGATAGCTGTCGCGCATCAGGTCGGTCGGGTCGTTCACCCAGTGCACGGCGACCCCCGTGCCGTGGCGCTGGTTCCAGTCGGTGACCACCCGGCGGGTCATGCTGACCACGTCGAAGGTCTTCCAGAAACGCGTGCCCCCCACCGTCATGTCGACCATCAGGATCTCGTCGGCGCCCTGCCGGAGCAGGCGCTCGGCCGGACCGTCAACGTTGTAGCGCTCCGAATTGCAGCCGGGCCAGGGACCGCCGTCCGCGGTACTGCCGCAGTAGGTCAGGCGGCTGCCGTTCGGCACGTGGGGCTCGTACAGGTAGCGGGGCCAGGGGAGACGGTCGGTCTGCTCCTGGGTGCCAATCCACTGGGCGATGGCAGTGACAAAGCGGAGGTGTGCATGCCGGCCGTCGGCCTTCAGCGCTCGCTCGAGCTGGGCAAACTGGCGGTCCGTCAGAGCGGGCGCCGGGTCCCGCCCGCCGATCCGCGACTGGGCGAACTGGTACTTCTTGAGCTGCGTGGCGGCGTTCGCGTAGCTCTGGCTGTCGCCCGATTTCACCACCGTGGGCCAGGCAGCCGGGTTCCAGATCAGGCCCTTGAAGATGACGTTGTTGGGGTCGTACTGGAAGAACTGCAGCGTACTGTCGAAGGTGTTGGCGACGTCCTGGTCTTCGGAACCCCCGTGGACCACGAACAACACCCCCACCGTGCGCGATGGCTTCGCGCCGGTCTCCCGGGCCACGGCGGACGCCGCGACGATCGACAGGGAGAGCAGCAGGAGGACGGCGGCGCGGGCTGACGGCATCAGCGGGTCTGTTTCCAGGACCCGGAGCCCCGGGCGACCACATTATAGCGATGGAAAGTCGATCACCACCTTGCCGTCGAGCGCCGTCAGCAGGGCCGGGTCCCGCCGGTAGCTGTCCGGCAGGAAGCGGACCTGGCCCTCCCCATCGAGTTCTGCAGTCCAGTAGAGGATGAGCACGGGCCAGGGCTTGGGCAGCCGCAGTGTGCGGGTCTTACCCGTGGCCAGCGCCTCCTCCAGGGTGCGGCGATTCCACCGCCCGGGATCCCCGAGCACGATCTCCGCCAGCGACAGCGGGTCCTCCACGCGGATGCATCCGGAGCTGAAATTCCGCTCGGCCTGCTCGAACAGGCCGCGGCTGGGCGTGTCGTGGAGAAAGACCGAGTGGGAATTCGGGAACATGAACTTGATGCGCCCCAGCGCATTGCGCGGGCCGGGTCCCTGCCGGAACGTGTAGGGCGGCCGACCGCCGACCCCAGCCCAGTTGATGGTCGCCGGGTCCACCACCCGGCCATTGCGGTCGAGCACACTGATGTTCTGGGCCCGGAGGTAACCGGGATCGCGCCGGACCTTGGGCAGCATGTCTTCCCGGAGGATCGTCGGCGGCACCGTCCAGGTGGGATTCAGATCCAGGTAGGTCATGGAGCCCTTGAATATGGGCGTCTCACGGGCCTGGGTTCCCACGACGGCCCGGCGCCGCCAGAATGGCGTGCCATTGCGCGCGGCGAACACTTCGTAGCCCGCCACGTTTACCACGACCACCTCGCCGGCCGTCTCGTCGAGCACCCAGCGGGCACGCTCCAGTGTCAGGCGCAGTTGGTCGACCCGGGCGCCAACGGGTACGTTCAGCGCGTCCAGGGTCCGCCGGCCGAGCACGCCGTCGGCGGCGAGGCTATGGCGGGCCTGGAAGTGGCGGACGCCCTCCACCAGCGCGTCCGCGTAGACGTCGGCCGCCAGCGGTGACTCGGAAGCCAAGTCGCCGGCCAGGTCGCCGGTGATGGCCAGTCGCTCGCGAAGGGTCGCGAGGCGGGCGTCGGTATCGCCGGGCTTAAAGGTCGGACCGTCCGGCACCGCGGGCCAGCCGCCGGCCGCGGCGATACGGCGGTAGTCCGACAGCCGGGACTGCAGTGTGCGGTACAGCGGCGCCCGCTCCACCCACTGACCAAGAAATCCGGACAGCGACGGCGCGGCGACCGCTTCGGTCAATGTGCGCAGCGGATCCTGGCCGGGCCGGAACTGGCGGGTGAAATTCCAGGTCGGTTCCATCCTGGACGGATTCACTTTGCCGAATCGCTGGTGATAACCAAAGCGGATCAGGCTTTCGGTAAGCAGCATATCGAGGCTGGCGACGAGCACCGGATCCTCACTCCGCTGCACGCGCGAGCGGAGGGCCTTCAGTGGACTGAGGTAGTAGTCCTCGCTGGACAAGCCATGAGATTCAGCTGTGGCCAGCAGCTCGAGCAGTTCGTCAACGCGCGCCGGACGGGTCCAGACTGGCGCGTAGCCGCGTGCCGCATAGAAGTCCGGCAGCAATTGGCCGGAGGCCAGGGCAAGGCCCTGGACGTACATTCCACCGTCCGCACGCAATTGGGCAACCTGGAGCTCCAGCTGCTGCTGCACCGCCGCCGGTGCGGCGCGCGTGGCAACCGGCAGGGTGAGCAGCGCCAGCAGGACCGGCGTGAGCCAGAGCGTGCGTTTTTGCATAGTGCAGGCGTTCATGTCGGGATTATTTTCGGGCCTGCGTCCGGTTTCTGGTAACTCGCGGGTTGCCCCGGGCACCGTCGTTGGCGAGAATGCTTCATGGTTGCCCGCCGACAATTCCTGCGAACGGCCCTGGCCCTGGTCCCCCTGATCGCTTGTCCGGGTATCGTCCGCGCCTCAGTGTCACGTTTGGCTGCCGGTCCACGCCGCCTCGCGTTCTATCATACCCACACGAGCGAAACGCTGGACATCGTCTACAGCGAAAACGGCCTCTACGTCCCCGAGGCCCTGGCAGAAATCCGGCAGCTGTGCCGGGACTTTCGCACCGGCGACCTTCACCAGATCGACCCTGCCCTGCTTGACCTGCTCCACGACGTGCAGCAGGCCACGGGTGGCACCCGCTGCTTCGAGATCATCTCGGCCTACCGGTCGCCCGCCACCAACCGGATGCTCGCCAGCCACGGCACCGGTGTCGCGGACCACAGCCTGCACCTCACGGGCCAGGCCATCGACGTCAGGCTGAAGGGCGTCAGTACGGTGAATCTCCGGAACGCCGCACTCGCCCGGGCCGGTGGCGGGGTGGGCTATTACCCGGAATCCGACTTCGTGCACATCGACACCGGCCGCGTCCGCCACTGGTAACCGCCCGGTCCAAACCGGGTTGAGCCCTAGCCGGTATTTGCCCTATGGGGCATTTCCCTATCCGGTATTTCTGAGGCCCGCCGCCAGTCCATTGATAGAGATGTGGATGCCGCGCCTGAGACGATCGTGACCGGGCTGGGCGTCGCCTCCCTGCCGGAACCGGCGCATCAGCTCCACCTGCAGGTGATTCAGCGGGTCCAGGTAAGGAAACCGGTGACGGATGGACCGGGCCAGGGCGGGATTGCGCGCGAGGCGGGGCCGATCGCCCGTAATACTGGTGAGTGCGGCCGCGGTACGGTCCCACTCGCGGTTAATCTGCCCGAACAGATGCTGCGCGGCCGCGGCGTCTTCCGCCAGGTCCATGTAACGGGCCGCGATGCCCAAGTCGGATTTGGCCAGCACCATGTCCAGGTTCGAAAGCAGCGTGCGGAAGAAGGGCCACTCCCGGTACATGCGTCGGAGAAGGGCGATTCGCCGCGGCCGCCCCCTGCCTGGTTTACCCAGGTAGGCGTCGATGCCGGAGCCGAAGCCGTACCAGCCCGGCAGGCCCACGCGGCACTGGCCCCAACTAAAGCTCCAGGGAATGGC
Source organism: Gammaproteobacteria bacterium (assembly GCA_039926785.1). Classification (GTDB taxonomy): domain Bacteria; phylum Pseudomonadota; class Gammaproteobacteria; order Steroidobacterales; genus SHZI01. The sequence goes on along the minus strand of JBDSWH010000327.1, from coordinate 30,361 downwards.
ACGCAGGTCCTCGATAGCCCGTGAATTCCGGCGGGATGCGGGCCGCGAGCCAATGTTTAGCTCCCGGATCTCCCGGATGGGCGTCACGCTGAAGAAGAACGCCTCGAATTCTGGCGTGAGGTACACCAGCTGCCGATACGCCGTGAAGCTGGCGCCGCTGATGACCTCGGCCGCTTCGAGGAACTCGGTTGGCGCACTCTTTGTTGGTGTCAGCAGCGTGGCCTCAAGCGTGGCAGCGACCAGGGTCTCCAGGTTACGGCGACCGATGTCCGGATGGGCGTACTTGGAGGCAATCACCTCACCCTGCTCCGTGACGCGCAGCTGGCCGTTTACCGTCCCGGGCGGCTGGGCCAGGATGGCCTCGTAGGTTGGCCCACCGCCCCGCCCCACCGTACCCCCGCGCCCATGGAACAGCCGCAGGACCACCGGCGCGTCCGGGTGGGCTGCCCGGAGCTCGTCAAAGAGTTTCACCAGCTCCACCGTCGCCTCATGGAGCGACCAGTTGCTGGTGAACATGCCGCCGTCCTTGTTGCTGTCGCTGTAGCCGAGCATTACGTCCTGCACGCCGCCAGACGCGCCCAACATCCCGGAGGCCCCCGGGAGCGAGTAGAGCGCGCGCATGATGGCCCCGGAGCGGCGCAGGTCAGGTATGGTCTCGAAGAGCGGGACGACGATCAGCTCCGGCACCGGCCGGGACCCGGCCTGCAGCAGCCCCGTGACCCGAAACAGCAGCAGCACTTCAAGCAGGTCGCTCAGGGCTTCGGTATGGGACACGATGTAGTGCCGGAGCGCGTCGGGCCCGTAGAGCCGGCGCGCGTCCCTGGCCATGTCGAAGATGGCGAGTTCGGCGCGGGCGGTAGCGCTCAAGTCGCCTGTGGCCAGGGGTAGCGGTCGCCTGCCCTGGATCATGGGTAGCAGCAGATCGAGGCGCTCCGGCTCGGCCAGTGACTCGTAGTCTGGCGCCACGTTGCCCACGCGGAGCAGTTCGGCCACCACTGCCGCGTGTTGCGCCGAATTCTGGCGGAGGTCGATCGTTGCGAGATGAAAGCCGAACACCTGGACCGCCCGCAGGAGCGGGCCCAGGCGGTATTGGATGAGGGCGTCCGCCCCGTGCGCCTGGAGGGAGTCAGCGATAACCTGCAGGTCTGCATGCAGCGCCACTGGGTCGCCGTAGCCCTTCGCCGGCAGCGTGGCCGGCGGGCCCGCGCCGGTTCCGGGTCCTTGGCCCGACAGCGCTACTAGCGTGGTGGATAGCCGGGCGTAAATACCAATGAGGGCCCGGCGATAGGGTTCGTCCGCGCGATGCTCGTTGCGGTCTTCCGCGCGGTCGGCCAGGTCCTGCAATGCGGGGCTCACCTGGCACAGCAGTGTGGACAGGGACAATTCGGCACCCAGTGCGTGGATCTCCTCCAGGTAGAAGCGCAAGACGGTGGCAGACTGTCTGCGAAGCGCCAAATCCAGCGTGGCCGCACTGACCAGTGGATGACCGTCGCGATCGCCACCAATCCAGCTCCCCATGCGGAAGAAACCAGGCACAGGCAGGCCAGGCAGGAACTGCTCCAGATCCCGGTAGAGGGCGGGGATCTGCCGCAAGAACGTGGTGTGGTAATAGCTGAGCGCGTTCTCGATCTCGTCGTTGACCGTCAGCGCCGCGGTGCGGAGCATGCGGGTCTGCCAGAGCTGCAGCACACGGCGGCGGATACTGCCCTCGTTTTCCTCCCGCTGCCGGGCGTGGCGCAGGCGGTCTCGCTCATCGAGCAGCGTCGCAATGGCCCTTTCGGCATCCAGAATGCTTTTGCGCTGGACTTCGGTGGGGTGTGCGGTGAGGACCGGTGACACGTAGGCACGGCCAAGTGCCGCCGCAATGCTGGCGGGCTTCACGCCCGCCGCCTTGAGCCGCCGGAAGGTCATGGCGAGGGAGCCGTCCTGCAGGTGCCCCCGCTGTTCGTGGTACTCACGGCGGCGCAGGTAGTGCCTGTCCTCCGCGATGTTGGCGAGGTGGGAGAAGTAACTGAACGCCCGGATGACACTCACCGTCTGGTCGGTGCTGAGACTGGTCAGCAGACGGTCCAAAGCACGGCCTGCTTGCGTATCGCGCTTCAACCGGTAGGCGACGGACAGGCGGCGGATCCGCTCAATCAGCTCGAAGGCCGCAACGCCATCCTGTTCCCTGATTACGTCCCCAAGGATCCGGCCCAGGAGACGGATGTCAGCCACCAGCGGCCGGTCGCGGGCCGCCGCACGCTCGGTCAAGGTCCGCGCCCGGGGAATCCGGGCTTTAGGCCGCATGGCTTTGGCCGGGTGGCTGGCCGCCTGCAAACCACAACCAGACCAAACCCAGCACTCCCGCTGTCGCTGACGCGAGCATGATCGCTATTTTCGACGCCACAATCAGGGCCGGCTCCGCGGGGAAGGCGAGCTGGGCCACGAAGATGGACATCGTGAACCCGATACCGCCGAGCAGGCCGGCCCCGAACAGGTGACGCCAGCCGAAATCCCCGGGAAGCTTGCAAATACCGACGGCCACGGCGAGTGCACTCAGCAGCGTGACGCCCAGCGGTTTGCCGATGACGAGCCCCAATGCAATACCAAGGCTGTTCGCGCTGAGGAGGTCCTCGCGCCATTGCGAGCCAATCACAATGCCGGTATTGGCCAGCGCAAAGATGGGCAACACGATGAACCCGACCGGCCTGTGCAGGAAGTGTTCGAGGCGATGCGAGGGTGAGGTTTCGTCCTCAGACTTGGCCGAGAACGGAATGGCGAAGGCAAGCAGTACCCCGGCGATCGTTGCGTGTACGCCCGACTTGAGCATCAGGAACCACAGGAGCGCGCCGCCGATCAGGTAGGGCGACAGCGACATGATCCGCAGCAAGCGATTGAACATGACGAGAACAGCAAAAACCGTGAGCGCGCCGAGCAAATAGCCCAGCGAGACCTTGCTGGTATAGAACACGGCGATCACCACAATTGCCGCGAGGTCGTCGATGACGGCCAGCGCCGTCAGGAAGACTTTCAGCGACGCCGGAATCCGGCTGCCGAGTACCGCCAGAACCGCCAGCGCAAAGGCAATGTCGGTAGCCATGGGAATGCCGGCGCCGGACTGGGTCGGTGTGCCGGCGTTCAGCGCCCAGTGGATCAGGGCAGGCGCAGTCACTCCGCCTACGGCGGCCACGATTGGCAGCAGGGCGTTGCGCAATTTCGACAGCTCCCCGCTGTAGAGCTCTCGTTCCAGTTCCAGGCCCACGAGCAGGAAGAAGATGGCCATCAGCGCGTCGTTGACCCAGTGCGCGACGCTGAGGCCGGCGACCCGGCCTTCCCACAGGTTGAGGTAGACGGGGCCAGCGGCGGAGTTCGCTATCGCCAGCGACAGGATCGTGCACCCGAGCAGCAGGAAGCCGCCGGACCTCCCGGAATTGAAGAAGTCCAGGAATGTCCTGGTCAGTCTGAGCGGCGGGTACTCCATTCGTAATCCTTCAGGGACTGCCGCCCGATGGAAATGGCGGCTCACCCGGCAACGGATAGGCCTGGAAATTGAAATTGATGACGCAGCGCGAACCCCGGGCCGGCAGGTAGTTCGCGTGCTTCAGCGCACCCGAGAACAATACGATGCGCCCCTTGCGGGGCTCCACCAGTATCTGCCCCTGGCCTGACTGGATAAGTGTCGCGCCATCCGACTCGTTGACGTAGTAGATCACCGTGTAGTGCGGATCCACCCGGTCCACGTGGAACGGGGTGTGGCGCGACTCCGAGGGCCTGGCCAGCAGCATGTTGGCCTTCATGCGCGTCAGAATGGCCGGATCGAAACGGAACTCCCGCAGCATCTGCTGGTAGCCGGGATTGTTGACCGCACCCTCGAAGTACAGGTTGTGGACAAACATGGGGCACTCCACCTCATTCGGGTCCCGGGTGCCCTCCGGTGTGGTCGTGTTGTCCAGGAAATACCAGGGGAAGTAGTTCCCGAACATCAGCTTTTCCAGCTCATCGGCCTGGGCCGGGGTGAGGTAGTCGTCGACGACCAGGTAGTCAGTGGTCATGGCCGGTATCCAGTCCAACGCATGCATTCGATTGTAGCGGGTGTGTCTCGCCCGGCAATGGCGCTCCACCACCGGGTACTGTGATCCACGTCGGGCTCCCCGGCTCAAGGTCCGTCCACGATAGACGACACCGCAGATTGGCGTCGTTGGTTTTCGGGTGGTTGGGGTTTCGGGCATGGCCATGGAGGACAATGCCGGTCAGGCTGACGCTTTCTACCAACTGGTCCTGGATTCCCTACCCAACCAGGTGGCGGTGATCGACCGCCACGGCTGCACCCGGTTCAGCAATGCCGCCTGGCGGGCACACTTCGAAGGCGTGCTCGCCCCGGCCGCGGAGCACCTGATGGGCCAGGGCCGATACCTGGACGCCTGCGAAGCGGCACTGACCGAGTGCACGGGGGCCAGCCCAGCCAACCTCGCCCAGATGCGCCTGTACCTGGCCGCCCTCCGCGACGTCATCAGCGGCGCGCGCGACAACTTCTCCATGGACTACGCGGTCCCGGGACATCAGCGCTGGTTCCGCGTTCGCCTCGCGCGCAGCAAGTCGGGCAACGGCGATACCGTCATCCAGCGCGAGAACATCACTGTCGAGAAGCATGCCGAGTTGGGCGCCGAGAGCACCCGCCAGTTCCTTCAATCCCTGATCGACCTGCTCCCCACGCGAGTGCTCTGGAAGGACACGACGGGCCGCATCCTCGGCGCAAACCGGGCCTTCCTGGACGATGCCGGCAATCCCGAGGTCATCGGGAAAACCGATCCCGAGCTGCGCTGGGCGCCCGACGACGCCACGCGCATCCAGGCGGACGACCGGCGGGTGATGGAAGGCGGCATGCCCGATTTCAACCAGCAGCGCGAACTGACGCTGCCGGACGGCTCACGCCGCTGGCTGCGGATGGATCGCATGCCCCTGCTGCGCGCTGACGGGTCCACGTCAGGCATCCTTTTGGCCTATTCGGATATCACAAACCTGAAGCGGACTGAGGATGCGTTGGCCCGGCGGACGATCGAGCTGAAGGCTTCGGAGCAGAGACTGCGGGCCACCGTCGAGAGCGCAGAGCTCGGTCTCTACGAAGCCAATCTGGCCTCCGGGGTCGTGACGCTCCGCGCCGGCTGGTGCCGCCTTGTGGGTCTCCCGGCGACGGATACCCAGTCCACCATCGCCGACTACCACTCGCGGATTCATCCGGACGACCTGCGCCGGGTCAATGCCGACACGCAGGCCGGCGCCCTCGGAGGCGACGCATTGTTCCAGATCGAGTACCGGTTGCGGTGCGAGCACGGTTGCTGGATGTGGGTGCACGATGCGGGACGGGTGGTGGAGCGGGACGCCGCCAGCCAGCCACTCCGGCTCGTGGGCGTAATAACGGACGTCACCCGCCGGAAGGACGTGGAGCAGGAGTCCCAGAGCCGGGCGGAGCGCCTTGACCTGGCGGCCCGGTCCGCCGCAATCGCCGTCTGGGACCAGGACCTGCGCACGGGCCGGAATTACTGGGACGCGCGCATGCGGGAGATCTACGGCCTGTCGCCGGACCTGCCGAACGAGGCCATCGGCACGAAGGTAATGGCTCACCTGTGTCATCCCGCGGACCTGGACCGCCTCAGGGCAACGATTCACGGGGCCCTCGCCTCCAGCGATCATTTCGACTGCGAATTCCGTGTGATTCGCGATGACGGCGAGCAGCGGCACGTGGACGTCCGCGCCATCATCCATCGCGATGCGGACGGTTCACCCGTGCGTGTCATTGGCATCACGATGGATGTCACGGAACGTAACCGCCTGGTACAGGAACGGCAGCAGGCCCAACGCCTCGAAGCCATCGGCCAGCTGGCGGCGGGTATCGCCCATGAAATCAATACACCGACCCAGTACATCGGTGATAACACCCGATTCGTGCAAACCGCCTTTGCCGGCGTGCTATCGCTACTCGACCAGCTGCGCAGCAATCCGCCCCCGACACCGGCAGAACTGCAGTCGGCCTGGGACGCTGCGGACGCGGAGTACCTGCGCACGGAAATCCCCCGCGCCATCGAGCAATCGCTGGAAGGCATTAATCGCGTCGCGGGAATCGTCCGGGCGATGCGCGACTTTTCCCATCCCGCGACTGATCGGATGCCCCACGACCTGAACAGGGCGATCGAGAGCACGCTGGCCGTCGCCACCAACGAATGGAACTACGTCGCGGAGGTCGTTACCCACCTGGACCCCGCCCTGCCGCGGGTACCTGTGATGCCGGGCGAGTTCAACCAGGTGATCCTGAACATGGTGGTGAATGCGGCGCACGCCATCGCCGCGGTTCGCTCCAAGGGCCGCATCACGCTCACCACGAGCCTGGGTGGAGACCACGCCGTGATCACGATTGCGGACAACGGCTGCGGCATGTCGGCCGAGGTGCAGAAGCGGATCTTCGAGCCCTTCTTCACGACCAAGGGTGTCGGCGAGGGCACCGGCCAGGGACTCGCCCTAACGCACAACTTCATCACCCGCCACGGCGGGACGATCAGCGTGGAATCCGCGCCGGGCTGCGGCACGCAGTTCACGATCCGCCTACCCCTGACCATCGTGGATGAGCCGGCAACGGTCACTTGACGGCCGCCTCGGTCTGCCGGCAAAGCGCCGGCCGGGGTAGACTGGCGGCCATGCGCGTCATCCCGTCTGTCTCACTGCTCGTCGCCTGCCTCGCGACCTGGCCCCTCCTCGTGACGGCCGGCGACTGCCGCCCCCAGTTGCGGCCGCTGCTCCTGAAGCCGGATCCGGCGCCAGCCGACGTCTTGCGCGTCCGGACACTGTGCGAAACCGAGGCCCGGGCCGGCGACGCGGATGCGACCTACCAGCTGGCCCTTTTTTCGCTCGGACTGGGCGGCACCTGGCAGCCCGGGGAGGCCGTTCCCCTCATCCGCGACGCGGCGGACCGGGGCGTCAGCGAAGCCCAGTACTGGCTTGCCTGGCAGTCGGAGGCCGGTCCCGCGCTGCCCCACGATCCGGCCACGGCGCTGGCCTGGTACGAGAAAGCCGCCGCCGGCCGCCACCGGCTGGCACTGCAACGACTGGCCGAGGCCTCCGAACGGGGCGAACTGGGACTGGCGGTCGATCGCCACAAGGCGCTGGCGTACCGGGCACAGATTCGGCGCTGCGACGAGGAAAACGCCCGCGCCAGCCGTTAGAACCGAGCGATCCGGGCGGTCCCGTTGCGGCGCCTGTGACGCGGTTCGCTCAACTTGTCACCCGTCGTGCCGATTCCATGACTGATCGGGATTTTGGACGTCCGTCGTCATGGCTTGGCCGGAGTCGGTAACTTACCTGTTGCTCGTGGTGCTGGGGTACGCCCTGACGCGAATCGTGGACCTGGTTGTCGACTGGCAGCGCCAGAGGGGATCTGCGCCCACAGGCCCGGTGGTCGACGGCGACGAGCCGCCCCGGATCTCCGCCACGGCCCGGCAACGGCTCATGGAGCGACGCGCGGTCTACGGGCGCTTCCGCAAGAGCGTGAACGATGCGGTGGAGGCCGCCGTCAACCAGGGTTACGGCAACTACGGGATGCTGTACCAGATTCGGGACGACTATGGCGACCTGCTGCGTAACGCGCCGACAGCGATTACCCAGGCGGCAGACAGCGTGATCCGCTGCGTTACCCTCCTGGCGAATCTCGGCCCCTCGGACCAGCGCTATGCCATGTTTACTCGCGCTCTGAAGAATTTCGACGAGGAATGCGCGACCGACCAAGGCCTGAAGGTCGCCCCCCGGGGGTCGCGCCACGCCGAGTTCTCGGTGATGGGCAGCGACGTCACGGTACAGCGCGCCCGCAACCCCGGGAGCGAGACGGAACCGGAAGGCGACTGCGTCGGTCGGCGTTTCTAGCCGACGGAGTCGCGCAGTTGCCCCTTCCGCTGGGGCGCACGGGCCGGAATTACCGGCACGGTGTCGAGGACCCAGCCCCCGCGCTGCTCGCGTCGGGCGGGGCTCGGAATCGCCCGCGCCACACGCCCGTCGTCCCGCGCCAGGGCCTGCTCGTCGATGCGCCAGCCGCGGGACTCCCATTCCTGCAGCAATTCCCGGTAGCGGGCTACGGCCCGGTCGGACGGCATCAGCAGTTCGTGGTTGTTGGTCTCGGGCGTGAAGAAGGGTTCGAGTGCCGACAGCACGGTCTGGTCCTGCTCCCGCACAAAGGTATTGCGTTCCCTGAAGCGCGCATCGTGCTGGGCGTCCTGCATGAAGCTGCGGGTCTGCAGCAGGAAGGTCCGGACGGTGGTGGCATCGACCGGTGTCTTGAAGACGTTCTGGTTGATCGAATAGCCCGGCCCCGGATTGATGTGCGTCGTCATGCAGGTGGGACCGTGGTGGAAGGTACCGGCAGTCACCACCGCGTCCACCTGGCGACCCGCCGCCGCTTTCATCTTCTCGTCGGGCAGCGGTGGCGAGAAGTAAGTGGTCATGAAGCCACAGCCCCAGGCGCGCTCCTCGATGCAGAGGTCGGGTACCCGCGCATCCCCCTCCGTGCCGGAAAACCCGTGCGTGGTGTGCACGAATTCGTTGTGCGCCGGGTCAAGGCCGTTCTCGAGGGTGCGGCGATAGTCCGCCGTGCTGCTGTACTCGTCGAGGGTCGAGTGCCAGCCGGGCTGGCCGTACTCGGGGACAGAAAGTATGCCGGGGCGTTCAACCTCCGGCAGATCCCCCAGGAACACGTGCACCAGCCCGTACATCTCCTCCACCGGGTACGCGTCGACCCGGGCCCGCGCCGGAATTTTTGCCGCAGACCCCAGCGACGGAATCCACGCGCACTGGCCGGCGCCGTCGAACTGCCAGCCGTGGTAGGGGCACTCCACCCGGTCGTTCCTGACCTTGCCGCCGGCCAGTGAGCCGCCGCGGTGCACGCAGACATTGGCAAGGCACCGGGCTGTGCCTGCCGATTCGCGGAACAGCACGAAATTCTGACCCAGCATCCGGACCTTTACAGGCTGGTCGGTCAGCTGGTCACTGCAGAGCGCGGCGTACCAGAAATTGATAAACATCCTAGGGTGCCTCCATCTTCTTGCCCCACGAGGGAGCGAACGGCTGGTAGTTTTCGCGGCCCAGGTTAAGCGAGGAGACGTCCATGACAAAGGTGCGGATGCCGGACATGAAGCCATCGCCCGTGGCGCGGCCCCAGTTCATCTTCTTTCCGTCCGGGGAGATGTGCGCCAGGATATCGATCTTGTCGTAGTAGGTGAGCTGGCGCGGTTCTCCGCCGGCCAGGTCGCCCAGCATGATCTCCCAGTTGTCGGGAGTCACGGCCCGCACGTAGACGTAGTGGCGACCGTCCGGTGCCGGTGTGGGGTGCCAGTTCATGCCGTTGTCGAAGGTGTGCTGGCGCCAGTCGGTGCCGTCGCTGCGAATGGTGAAGATGGTCATCGGCGTGGGCTTGATCTTCTTGTACTCCGACCGCTTCCAGGCCCGGAAGATAATGGTCCGGCTGTCTGGCAGGAAAAACGGCGCGCCCTCCTGCCAGTCGTCCGTCCGCGTGACCTGGAATTCCTCGCCGGTTGTCACGCGCTGCGTCCAGATATCCATCTTGCCGTCGATCTGGCGCCCAAAGGCCAGCCACTGGCCGTCCGGCGACACCGACACCTCGGCCTCGTAGTACTGGTTGGTGGTCATCCGGCGAACGTTGTTGCCCCGCCAGTCGGAGAGGTAGATTTCGCCTCCCTGGGGATAGTCGTCCGAGTCGGACCAGTTGCCCACCGGCATGCCCATGTTGTCCCGGGTGGAGGTCCAGACAATCGTCTCGCCATCGGGAAAGAAGAACGAACACGCGTCCTGGCCCCGGCCATTGACGCGCCAGAATTCCTTGCCGTCGTCGGAGAAGATCCAGGTGAGGGCGCCATTGGTCCCCTGCTTGGTCTTGATGGCGTCCGGATCCCGGGTCTGGGCGATGAGGTGCCGGGAATCCGGAGCCCAGTAGGCCTCGGCCGCCTCGGCGGGAATGGGCACCATGTGATAAGGCAACTCGCGCGGATCCCGCGGCGGCAGCTTGGGCAGGCTGACCGCAGGTGCGGCGATCACCGGGGCAGCGAGGGCACAGAGACAGACGGTGACAGTGACGAAGATGCTCGAGCGTTGCATGGTTCCGGTGGTCCTCGTGGCGTGGCACCTGCCCGGATAATAGCGCATGGTACTTCGCGTGCAGTGCCACCACCGGCGGATGCCGTGGCAGTTTGTCGCACAACGCGGCCACGCGGTAGCATGCGGTCCTCGGCCCGATTGGCCGTACCTCAGCAGGACCCACGCCATGCCGATTTCCAGCAACCTCAGCCGCCGCACCCTCGTGAAGGGGATGGGCGCCCTGCCCCTCGCCGCCGCGCTTGGCAATTCGGGGATCGTCCGGGCGGAGAACCGGTCCAAGGTCATCGTCATCGGCGCCGGATTGTCCGGACTCAATGCCGCCCTCCTGCTGGAGGAACAGGGCGTGGACGTGCTGGTGATGGAGGGCCGGCAACGCGTAGGCGGCCGCGTGCTGTCCCACCGGGATGTGGCAGGCAACCCGGAGTCCGGTGGCACATCGTTCGGCGCCGGCTACGCACGCCTGTTGGACGCCTGCAAGAAGTTCAAGGTTGGGACCATCGACGTGACCCCCATCGTGCCCTTCTTCAACGACAGGGAGCTGGTCCTGGACGGCAACCTGATCCCCAAGGACCAGTGGGCCACGCACCCGCGCAACCCCTTCCCGGCCGCGTTCCGACAGAGCACTCCGTGGTCCTACCTTAATCCGCTTATCGGCAAGAACAATCCGCTGAAGACCGCCGATGCCTGGCTCGACCCGGCCAACGCGAAGTACGACGTGTCGCTGCACCAGTGGCTTACCAGCCTCGGCGTGTCGGAGGAGGTCATCGACCTGTGCTGGAACACCAATCCGAACTACGGCACAACCGCCCATGACGTCTCGGCGATGATGGTGCTGTTCGGGGCCACGTTCGCCATGATGCAGGCCCAGCTGGGTGGCAAGACGTTTGGCTATACGGCTGTCGGCGGCAACCAGTCCATCCCGGAGGCCATGGCCAATGGACTGAAGAAGCCAGTCGCCTTTGACCGCAACGTCACGGGCATCCGAGCCGCCGGCAACGGCACCGAGGTCCAGTGCTCCGACGGGACGGTCTACAAGGCGGACTACGTGATCTGCTCCCTGCCCATGTCCGTGCTCCGGCGCGTGCATCTGGACCCGCTGCCCACGGGCGCGAAGGGCCTGGCGATCAACACACTCGGATCCCAGCCGGTGAACATGCTGCACCTCGCGGTGAAAAAGCCCTTCTGGGAAGACGACGGCCGCAACCCGAACATCTTCAGCAACGGTCTTGCCGGCATGGTGGTGGCCGAACGCAAGGGCAAGACGCCCCAGGACATCACCAGCCTCACGATCTGGGTGCGCGGCCGCAATGCCACCTGGATGGACACGCTGGAACCGAAGGATGCGACGGCCGCGATCATGAATGACTTCTATCGGGTCCGGCCGGCCGCCAAGGGCAAGGTCGAACCGAAGGTCTACCACTCCTGGTACCGGGACCCCTTCTCGGCAGGCGACTGGGCGGTGTGGGCGCCGGGACAGGTCACTGCCTTCGCCGGCGAAGTCGGCAAGCCGCTCGGCAGGATCCATTTCTGCGGCGAGCACACGGCCGTCTCGAACCGGGGCATGGAGGGCGCCATGGAATCCGGCGAGCGGGCCGCGTTCGAAGTCCTCGGTCTGGTGTAGGACTACCGACCCGTTACCATAGGCCCATGCACACCCTCATCAAGCCTTTCCGCGCCCTGCGCCCGGCTCCGGGCCAGGCGTCCGCCGTGGCCGCCCCGCCGTATGACGTACTCAACACCGACGAAGCGCGGCAGAGGGCCCGGGGCCGTCCCTCTAGCTTCCTGCACATTTCCAAACCCGAGATCGACCTGCCCGAGGGAACGGATCCTTATTGCGCCACCGTTTATGCCAAGGGTGCCGAGAACCTCCGCCAGCTGGTCCAAAGCGGCGTCCTGGTCCGGGACGAGAAGCCCCACTATTACGTCTACCAGATCCGTATGGGCGAGCACGTGCAGACGGGCATCGCCTGCGTGGGCAGTGTGGCGGAATACGACCGCAACCGGATCCGGAAGCACGAATTTACGCGCCTGGACAAGGAAGACGACCGGGTGCGCCAGATCACGGCGCTGAATGCGCAGACCGGGCCGGTGCTGCTCGCCTATCGCAGCAATGCAGAACTCCGGCAGATCATCGGGCAGAACTCACAAAGTGCCCCGGCCTGCCAGGTCACGGCAGACGACGGCATTGTCCACACCATCTGGGTCATCGACGACCGGGAACAGGTCGGTGCCGTCACACGCATTGTCGACGCGATGGACTCGCTGTACATCGCCGACGGCCACCACCGGTCAGCCGCCGCGTCCAGGGTGGCCGCCACTCGGGGCGCCGACAATCCCCGTCATTCCGGCGACCTGGACTACAACTACTTTCTTTGTGTGGCCTTCCCTCACGACGAAATGCGCATCCTGGACTACAACCGCGTGGTCAAGGACCTGAACGGCCTCACCCCCGTGGAATTCCTGGCGCGCATTGCTCCCAAATTCACCGCCACGCCGCTGACGACGCAAGCCCGGCCCACGCGGGCGGGCCAGTTCGGCCTTTACCTGAAGGATCAGTGGTACCTGCTGGATATCCTGCCCGCACTGATCCCGACGGATCCCGTGGCCAGTCTGGATGTGAGCCTGCTGCAGGAACACGTACTGGCTCCCGTGCTGGGCATCGGTGACCCGCGGCGCGACAAGCGCATCGACTTCGTGGGCGGGATCCGCGGCCTCGACGAACTGGCGCGGCGGGTGGACAGCGCCGAGATGGCCGTGGCCTTTGCCCTGTTTCCCACGAGCCTCAGCGCCCTGATGGCCGTGGCTGACGCCAACGAGGTGATGCCGCCGAAATCCACCTGGTTTGAGCCCAAGCTGGCGGACGGCCTGATCTCGCACCTGCTGGACTGATTCCTACAAATACTTCTCCAGGGGAAACAGCTGGTAGAACCCCGACTGGAACCGGCGCCACGCCCCGGTCATGGGCTCGTGGGTCTCGCGGACTTCGCGGCCATCCGTCTCCGTCACCCACTCGAGGTCGCCGTCTTTCTGCCGCACGACGTGCCAGCTGCTGTCCGGCTGCATCAGTTTTGTGGTGGAGGCCGCCACCCGCTCGGCCAGCGGCGGGCTCTCCACGATCAGTGCCGTTTCCGTATTCAGGTAGACAGAACGCAGATTAAGGTTGAAGGACCCGATGTAGACCACGCGCCGGTCGACCACGACGGACTTCGAGTGCAGTGCAAATGCGGGCCCCGTCTCGCAAGCGCGAGATACAGTAACGAGACGCGCGCAGGCCGCGGCATCGGGGCGCAGCTCGTAAAGCTCGATCCCCGCATCCAGCATCGCCGGGCGGCGTCGGGCGTAGCCGGAGTGATTGGTCACCAGATCATTGGAGGCCAAGGAGTTGGTGAGCACACGCAAATCCACGCCGGCCGCGTCGAGGCGCGCCGCGGCGACCAGACTCTCGTCCCCGAGGATGAAATACGCTGACTCCACGAGTACTTCCCGACGGGCCGTGGCGACGAGATCGCGAAGCGCCAGGGCCACGTGCTGGGGCACATCCGGGTTGTCGATTGCTTCGGCGCCCGGTGGCGCATCAAAGACCAGCCGCGCCGGCGCCCAGAGAAGCCCGGGCAACGTGTCCCGGCTGCGGCTGGCCAGGTCAGGGGGCGCCGCATAGCCCAGCGCCGCGACATCGTGGACGGCAGACGCGAGTAAGGTTCCAGTATCAACGTCGCTGCCCGGCTCCGCGATCGATTCGACGGGCTTCGCCCAGTCGCTGTTCCAGAACGCTTCGAAACTCGCCTGGACTTCACGGACAACCGGTCCCGCGGCCAGCAGCTCGCGATCCCGAAAGTTGGTTTCCGGACTAAGGTCGAAGTACTCGTCCCCCACATTGCGGCCGCCAATGATCGTGACGGCGCCATCCGCCGTGAACGACTTGTTGTGCATGCGGCGATTGACCCGGGAGAACTCTGTGACAAAGCCGAGGATGCGAAGGAATCCGCTGCGCGCTGCCGAGGGGTTGTAGAACCGGATCTCGACATTGGGATGTGCGGCGAAGGTGGCAATGGCAGCATCCCGTCCGGCCACGTTAATGTCATCGAGCAGCACGCGCACATGCACTCCCCGCGCCGCCGCGCCCAGCAGCCGCGCTGCCAGATAACGCCCCGACGCGTCGGAGTTCCAGATGTAGTACTGGGCGTCGATGGTCGACCGGGCGGACTCGATGAGCGCGTCGCGCTGAATCAGGGCCTCGCCGCCCGTGTCCAGCAGCAGGACACCGGACAGGCCGGGATGCGCCGCCGCCAGTTCGGCGGTCGCCAGCCGCAGGTCTACGGCCGTGGCGGCGGGCACCGCGGGCGCGCCCAGGAGTAACGTGGCGATGACCGCCACGATTGGGATACTGTTCGGCCCTTGCCGGTATTCACAGGAGCGTGCCATGTCATTCTTGAAGAATCTGGGTCAATACGTGGAGATGGCCATTATCGGCGTACTGGCACTGGCAGCCCTTGCGGGCATCATCCGCTTCATCATCCTCGCGGACATCTTCTAGCCACGAGCGGGTCACACCAACGAATCACAGCAGGATGGTACGGTCGGGCAACTCGTTGCGATTTTCGCCAGAGGCCGGGAAATGCCGGCGTGCCAGCTCGCTGATGCGGTCCAGCGCGGCCAGAGTGCCCTGCTCGTAGCGACTTGCTCGGAACTCGCGCTCCATCTCCTGACAGACCGCCTCCCACTCCGCCGGCGCCACCCGGCCGGTGAAACCCCGATCGGCCACGATTTCGATGTGCCGCTCGGCCAACAGCACGTACACCAGCACTCCATTGTTCTCGGCGGTATCCCACACACGCAGGGCGGCAAACACGCTGGCCGCCCGGGCCGGGCTGCCGGTGTCGCGGGCCAGCTCGCCGAGCGACAGGGCCGTCTCGATGGCGCAGCGGATCTCGGCCCGGTGCCCGCGTTCCGACGCGGCGATGGCGGCGTCGATCGCGGACAGGGTCGCTGCCGGAAAGCAGCGGCGCAGGGCGAAGTGGGTCGTCGTCAGGTTTTGCAGCCAGCGGCTCGCCATGGCGCGTTACCAGCGGCCGGACGCGCCGCCGCCTCCGAAGCCACCACCACCACCGCCGAAGCCACCCCCGCCACCGCCAAAGCCACCGCCGCCGAAACCACCACCGTAGCCGCCGCCGTGACGTCCCCGGGGATTACTCGCCCAGCGCCCGCCCCCGCCGCCGGTGAGCAGGCCAATGACAAAGCCGGCCATGCCCATGAACAGCGTCACGCCCAGAACGCCGGCCAGCAACCAGGTGACGCCGGCCGCGACGGCACCGGTGCCAACGGCGCCGGGGAATTGGCCCAGCAGCCTGCGCAACACGCCGCCCACCACCAGTGACACGACGAAGATGACCGGGAAGAGGTTATCCAGCCCGGCGCCCGCGCTGGGGCCAGAGCCGCGTTGCTGCGCCGGCGCCGGCAGCAGCTCACCATCCACCAGTCCGGCCAGCCGGTCCACGCCCGCGGCAATGCCACCAGCGTAATCGCCCGCGCGGAAACGGGGCAGGATGTACTCGTCGATCACCCGGTTCGCGGTGGCGTCGGGGATGGCGCCCTCGAGTCCGTAGCCCACCTCGATGCGGACGGCCCGGTCTTCCTTCGCCACCAGCAGCAGGACGCCGTCGTCGACACCCTTGCGGCCGAGCTTCCAGGTCTCCGCCACGCGCAGCGAGAACTGCTCCGGCGCCTCGGGCACGGTCGTGGGCACCACCAGGACCGCGATCTGGCTGCCTTTCCGTGCTTCCAGGGCTTGAAGGCGGCCCTCGAGCGCGGCTCGCTCGGCGACCGGCAGCGTTCCGGTCTGGTCGATCACACGGGCCGTCAGCGGTGGCACGGCGACGAGCGGCTGGGCCGGCAGGCAACCGGGCCCGAGAAGCAAAGCCGCCGCTACCAGGCGCGGCAGCACCGGAGAACCGACCAACACGTCAGCCTTGCTTGCCGAAGTTCACTTCCGGCGGCTTGCTGATCTCGGCCTCGTTCTCCACGGTGAAGGTCGGCTTGACCTGGTAGCCAAAAAACTTCGCGATTAGGTTGTTTGGGAAGGTCCGGATCAGCGTGTTGTACGACCGCGTCGCATCGATGAAACGGTTGCGCGCGACAGCGATGCGATTTTCGGTGCCCTCCAGCTGGGCCTGGAGGTCCCGGAAGTTCTGGTCGGACTTCAGCTCGGGGTACTTCTCCACCACAACCAGCAACCGGGACAGGGCGCCGGACAGCTCGCCCTGGGCGGCCTGGAATTTCTGGAACGCCGCGGGGTCGTTGAGGGTCTCGGGCGTGGCTTGCACCGAGCCGACCTTGGCGCGGGCCTCCGTGACCTTGATCAGGACGTCGCGCTCCTGCTGGGCAAAACCCTCGACGGTGCGGACCAGGTTCGGGATGAGATCCGCACGCCGCTGGTACTGGTTGGTGACCTCGGCCCAGGCGGCCTTGACGCTCTCGTCGCTACCCTGCATGGCGTTATAGCCGCAGCCGGTGAGCAACAGGGTGCAGAACACCAGCAACGGGGCCAGTGCAAAGCTCGGTCTGATTCTGGACATGGCTTTTATTCCTCGCAGTGGGTAAAGCAGGCGTCCCTGCGAGTATAGGCCGGCAACCGCTAAGCTGTGCGCCATGGCGCAAACGAAAATGGGTCAGAGCCCCCGTCCGATGCTGGCCCTCATCGGGGGCGCCATCGCCATCGGCTTTGCGCCGATCTTCGTCCGCTGGAGCGAAGTGGGCCTGAACGCCACCGCGTTCTGGCGGCTGGTGCTGGCTTTGCCGGCGCTCTGGCTGCTGGCCCGGCGCACCGCCGGACCGTTGCTACCCCGCTCCGGCCGCGGCCTGCTCGCGTTCGCGGGGCTTTGCTTCGCGCTGGACCTCTGCTTCTGGCACGCGTCGATTGCCCTCACGTCGGTGGCGAATGCCACGCTGCTCGCCAACCTCACGCCGATCCTGGTCGTTCTGTTCTACTGGCTGGTGCGCGATCAGCGGCCGACCCTCCGGTTCTCGGTCGGGGCCGCGCTCGCCTTCGCCGGTGCGGCCGGACTCGCGCTGACCAGCATACCCAGCGGCGCCACGGCAGGCAGCGGCGCCACCGGGAGCCATGCGCTGCTGGGTGACGCCTACGGAGTGACAACGGCAGTGGCGTACGCAGGCTACCTGCTCGCGGTCGAGCGCGCGCGCGGCTCGGCCGGCGGCTTCCAGGTCATGCTGGCGAGCACGGCCGTGGCGGCCCTGATCACCGGTGCCGTGGCGCTGGCGTCCGGCGAGAACTTCTGGCCCGCCTCCGCCGCGGGCTGGGCAGTGCTCGCCGGCCTCGCTTATCTGGTCCACGTGCTCGGTCAGGGCAGCATCGTGTGGGCGGTGGGGCGGCTGCCCGCGTCCCTGTCGTCCGTCGTGATCCTGATCCAGCCAGTGGTGGCCGCGGGACTCGGGTGGTGGTGGCTGGGCGAGGCACTCGGGCCGCTGGCTGCGGTATGTGCCGCGCTCGTGGTAGCGGGTGTGCTGGTCGCCAGACGCCAGTAGAATCGGCGCATGCTGAAGGGCTTCCACCACGCCGCCATCTCCACCCCTGACCTGGATCGCTCGGTCCGTTTCTACAAGGACCTGTTCGGCTGCACCGTCGTGCGCGAGTTCGGCTGGCCCGCCGGGATTCCCGAGGCCGACGCCCTCACCGGTCTCAGGGACTCCGCGGCGCGGGCGGTGATGGTGAAACTCGGCGACAGCTATCTGGAAATCTTCGAGTTCAGTTCACCGGCACCGCGGCCCGGTGACCCGGATCGCCCCGCCTGCGACCATGGCATCACCCATATCTGCCTGGAAGTCCGGGACAGCCAGGCCGAATACACCCGTCTGAAGGCCGCGGGTATGCGTTTTCACGCACCGCCCCAGGCGCAGGAGGGCGGCTTCGTGACCTACGGGCGGGACCCCGACGGCAACATCGTCGAACTGCTCGAATTTGGCCTGTAGGAGCGGCTTAAGCCGCGAGGGAAATTCCCTTCGCGGCTAAAGCCGCTCCTACAGTCTCCATTCAGGCGCCGGTGCTACCATGCCGGCCGTCCCCTGGATGGATGACGGCGGTTGGCACGCAAGTCCCGGCGCGGGTTGCGCAAGTACCTCTCGCGGCAAGTTCTGGTCGGGCTTGGGTTGGCAGCCGGGCTGCTCGTCGCCATTCTCGTTGGCTACATTGCAACCCTTGACCGGCAGATCGTCCGCCAGTTTGAGGGCCGGCGATGGGACCTTCCCGCCCAGGTCTACGCCCGCCCGCTGGAGATCTACGCTGGTCTTCGCCTGACGCCCGACGACCTGCAGCGCGAGCTTGCGGCCTTGGGCTATGGCAGCGCGAAGACGACCGAGGGCCAGGGCAGCTTCAGCCGCTCATCCCAGCGCATGGCAGTGCACACCCGGCCCTTCCAGTTCTGGGACGGCCCCGAGCCCGCCCGGCGCGTCATCGTCAACTTCAGCGCGGGCACCATCGGGTCACTGTCGGACCTGGGAGGCCAGGACGTGCCCCTGCTCCGGCTCGACCCGCCCTTCATCGGCAACATCTTCACCAGCCACGGGGAAGACCGCATCGTGCTGGGGCCCGACGCCGTGCCGGCGATGCTGCTGGCGGGACTGAAGGTGGTGGAGGACCGGGACTTCGACAAACATCGGGGCGTGTCGCTGCGAGCCATCGCCCGCGCCATGTGGGCCAACGTCCGGGCCGGCGGTATCGAACAGGGGGGCAGCACCCTCACCCAGCAGTTGGTGCGCAGCTACTTCCTCGACAACAGCCGGACGATCACGCGCAAGCTCCGCGAAGCGTTGATGTCGGTACTGCTGGAACTGCATTTCGAGAAGGCGGACATCCTCAACGCCTACGTGAACGAAATCTACCTGGGCCAGGCAGGTGACCGGGCCATCCACGGCTTCGGCCTGGCCAGCCAGTTTTACTTTGGCCGGCCACTGGCGGAACTGCAGTCCCAGGACATCGCGCTGCTGATCGCGGTCGTGCGCGGTCCCTCCTACTACGACCCACGCCGCCACCCGGTGCGCACTCGCGCGCGGCGCGACATGGTTCTGGACCTCATGGCTGAATTCGGCGTGATCGACGCGGACGAGGCCGTGCGGGCCAAGCGCAAGGACCTGGACGTCAAGGGCACGGCAAGTAACTTTGCCAGCTACAACCCGACTTTCATGGATCTGGTCCGGCGCGAACTGCGGGCGGACTACAAGGAAGACGACCTGCAGACTGCGGGCCTCAAGATCATGACCACGCTGGACCCGCGCCTCCAGGAACTCGCCGAGCGCCGGCTGGCCGAAGGGCTAACCGAGCTTGAGCGCAACCGGAAGAAGCGCAAGGCGGGCAGTGAACTGGATGGCGCGATCATCATCACCGGCACCCAGACGCCGGACGTCGTCGCCATCGTGGGTGGGCGCAATGCGCGACTCAAGGGCTTCAACCGGGCACTCGATGCGAAGCGACCCATCGGTTCGCTGGTGAAGCCCGTCGTCTACCTGGCCGGCTTCGAGTCGGGCCGCTACACGGCGGCGACGCTAATCGAGGATGCGCCCCTCACGGTGCAGCTCGGCGGGGGCAGGACCTGGTCGCCGCAGAACTACGACAAGGCCTACCGGGGACCAGTGCCGGCCGTGCGCGCGCTGGCGGAGTCGCTGAACACCCCCACCGTACGCCTCGGCATGGACGTGGGCCCGAAGCGCGTGGCCATCTTGCTGCAGGGCCTGGGTCTCGACGAGGCACCACGGGCCCTGCCCTCGATGTTGCTCGGCGCTGTTGCCATGGCGCCCATCGAGGTGGCCCAGGTCTATAACAGCCTGGCCAACGGCGGGTTCCGCTCACCGCTGAAAGCCGTGCGCGCCGTTCTGGACGCGGACGGCAAGCCGCTGGAACGCTACCAGCTGAAGATCAACCGCGCGGCCGACCCCGCCGCGGTCCAGGAGCTCAACGCGACGCTCACCCAGGTTGTTGCGCGGGGCACCGGACGAGTGGCCCGCAGCTGGCTGCCACCGGGGCTCGTCGTAGCCGGCAAGACGGGCACGTCAGACGATCTGCGGGACAGCTGGTTCGCCGGCTTTACCAATGACCACGTGACCGTGGTCTGGGTGGGTGCGGATGACAACTCGCCTACCGGCCTGACCGGTGCCTCGGGCGCACTGCCGGTCTGGGCACGGCTGGTGGCGGGCTACGGTGACGCGGGCTACGAACCGACGCCCGCTCCTGGCCTGACGGATGTGCCATTCGACTTTGCCACTGGCATGATGGCCGAAGCGGGCTGCGGCGATCCGGTGACACTGCCATTGCCCGCCGGAACTGTCGTGCCGCCCAATCCGCTGTGCGGCTCGGGCTTCGACAGCCTGGAAGGCGCGGCTGAACAGGGCATGCAATGGTTGCGGGGCTTGTTGAACTGAGCGGACGGCGGGCGATGGCCGTGCTGGCGGGAACACTGCTGCTGGCCGGCTGCGTGCCGCCTGACTTCGGCAAGCCGGCACCAACCATTCGTACACCGGTACCCGCGCCAGCCCCGGCACCCGCTCCGCCAGCCCAGGTCGCGGTCATTCGTCCCGTGCCAGATATTGCCGAGGCGCCACCCGCCCCGGCCGAACCGATCCCGCCGCCGCGCACGGCTCCGCCCGTCAGCTCGGCCAGCCAGGCCCTGCTGACCCAGAGCCGGGGCCACCAGGCCGCCGGGCACTACGAGCAAGCCGCCGCCTCGGTCGAGCGTGCGTTGCGGATTGAACCGCGCCAGCCCGTCCTGTGGCTCGAGCTGGGCAACATCCGCCTGCTCGAAGGTGACTTCGCACAGGCGGAGGGCCTGGGCCGGAAGGCGTTGAGCCTGTCGACCGGCGACGCGGCGCTGACGGCGAAGGCCGAGCAACTGATCGCGGCGGCGAAGAAGCGCTGAGGCCGTCGACTCACGCTGCCGGGGGGCGCCAGCGCACGAGCCCGAGTGCATAACGCATGTAATAGCCGGCCAGCAGCCCAACGAGGGCAAGAGTCAGCGGACTAAGCACCGGCGGCTGATTCCCGGTCAGAACACTGGTATCGATTGCGGCGACCTCGACGAGCCGGTAGAGCACCCGCCCAACCAGCAGCAGCGACAGCGCCACGCCCAGGTGGGCGCTCGGCGTGTAGTACACGCCCTCGGCCGTGGCCTCGAAGCGCGTGCGCCGGAGGCCGTAAATCGCCAGCAGCGCGCCGCTGGCCAGGCCGGCGGCCAGCCAGGCAACAGGCACCGCCTGCCAGTAGGCGCCAACGGCCAGCAAGGCGAGCAGCATCGGGAACAACGTGAGAGTCAGCCAGGCCCGCGGACGGGAGAGGCGCTGGCGGCCGATGCTCCGCCGGATGCGGGCGTAGATGCGCCAGGCAAGCAGTGGCGTGAGGGCCAGGACGGCGATCGCGACGGCAGTCTGCATGGGCTACCGGCGTCGCCGGGCAGCGCCCACGAGCAGGCGCTCGGTGGCCACGATGGCCCGCACGTGCTCGCCGTCGCCGATGCTGCCGGCCTCGTCGAAGGCCTCGACGCGGAACCTGAACAGCTTGCCCTCGGGTCCCAGGTACGTGGCCACGGCGCGCACCTTCGCCCCCACGGACGTCGGCGCCGTGTGCCGCACGTCGAGCGACACGCCGACGGAAAGCTCGCCCTCCGCCAGTCCGGCCTTCATGAGGCGGGCAGCGGCCAGTTCCATGAGCGCAATCATGCGGGAGGTGGCGAAGACCTCCGGGAACACGTCGTCGGCAGAGATCGAGAGTGCCCGGGCCGTGTCAGCGGGCTGGACAGTGAA
Source organism: Gammaproteobacteria bacterium (assembly GCA_039926785.1). Classification (GTDB taxonomy): domain Bacteria; phylum Pseudomonadota; class Gammaproteobacteria; order Steroidobacterales; genus SHZI01. The sequence goes on along the minus strand of JBDSWH010000327.1, from coordinate 8,431 downwards.
GCCGGCTTCGGCGGTGTCCCCGGGATTCATGGCGATGACTTCACCAGTTCAATCAGTGCGGCGGCCCACAACAGCATCACCATCAGGACACCAAACGTGAACACCCGGCGGCGGCGCGGCACAGAGTTTGATCCGGTGTGGATCTGCAGGTGCACAACCCGGCTCAAGGCAAACAGCCACGCCACGGCCTGCACGAAGAGGCCGGCCGAACCCAGGGCCCACAGCATGACGACGAGCACGTAGAACAGCACGGGCAACTCGAACTGGTTGCGGATGTTGTTGTTGATCTGAATGACATTGTCGGGCCAGGCATCGTCGTGCAGGCCGCGCCGGCTCTCGTTCGCCAGCCCCGCCCTCACGGCCGCGGACTTGGCGAGGGTCAGCCGGACATAGGCGTTTATGGTGGTAAGCACCTGGAGCAGGACCGGCAGGAAGATGAAGTGATCCCGCATCGCTCACCCCGCCCTCAAGCGGCGGGTTGATGGCACACCGCTTCGATGTTGTGGCCGTCGGGCCCGATGACGAAGGCCCCGTAGTAATTAGCATGATATTGCGGCCGCAACCCCGGCGCGCCGTTGTCCTGGCCCCCCGCGGCGAGCGCGGCCCGGTAGAACGCGTCGACCTGGTGGCGATTTTCTGCCAGGAGGGCGATATGCAGCGGCATCGGCCGGTCGTCAGACTGGAAGATCCAGAACGTCGGCTTGCCATTCCGGCCCATGCCGAGCCCGTGCTCGCCCTCGATCACGATCTCAACGCCCAGCGGCTGAAGCGCCTCCAGAAAGAAGGCCTTGCTCGCCGCATAGTCGGTGACGCCGAATCCCAGGTGATCAATCATCACTTACTCCGGCACGTGGGGCCGAAGGAGGGACACAATTACGCGGAAGAAAAGTATGGCACTCATCAGCAGCAGCGCCACCAGACCCGTGGCGTAGCTGGCGGCGGGGTTCCCGGCCGGATACCCCAGTGCGCAGGCAAGGAATGCTCCGGCGGCAATCATCGCGATTCCGTAGTTGACCACGTTGGTCTGCATGTTGAACTCGCGGTAATTCTTCATGCGAATCGTCCGCTCAACCATGCCAGGCCCTGCGGTCAGGACGGCAGCAATCGCTACAAACGCCGAGGCCCTCCACGTCGTTGTCGCCTGGACGCTGAACAGCATCGGGATGAACGGTACCAGTGACAGCATCGCTGTTGTCAGGCTCACAATGATCATGTTGGTCAGCCGGCCCGCGTCGACGCGGATGTTGTCGACATCGGCACGATCGCGCATCGCGCTGGCGATGCTCGCGAAGCCAGCGAAGGCGACGGCCAACTCGGCAATCTCCAGGAACAGCTCCGAATCGGCGAGGGAGGACATTTACCGCACCAGTTCGTAGGCGGCCTGACAGCGCCGGAGCAGTGGCGCGTTCAGCTCGCGGGTGTGCTTTGGCCAGTGCTGCTCGGCCCGCTGAATTTCCCCACGCAGCCGGTCCGACAGGTCCTTGTCGCCCGAGCCGGCTGCCCAGATGGCGTACTCGGCAAGGCTCTCGAAACTGCCAAACCGGTTCCACGTTGCGGCAAACTCGGCCCCCGCTTCCGGGGCGCGACCGGCGGCCACCAGCGCGCGGGCCATCAGCAGGGCCACTTCCTCCGGCCGGAACGTCGGATTGGCCTGGCGAACCTCGGCCAGCTGTTCGATGGCGTCGGCGGGACGGTTGCACGCAAAGTAGGCGCGCGCCGCGCCCAACCGGATCTCAAGATCCGATGCAAAGGGACCCTTCAGACAGGCTTCGTAGCTGGCCGCCGACTCCTCCGCATCGCCCGCCTCCAGCAGGGCGGCGGCGAGGCGCATCTGGTTCTGGGCCGTGGGCGTGTAGTCGAAGGCGGCGCGCGCCTCCCGCAGCTCCCGGGTGGGATCCAGTGTTTTGGCCGCCACCGCCACGACCTTTCGCGCGCCCTGCTGCAGCCGGGAATTCGGCAGGTAGATCGCCACGAAGTAGACGACGCTCCCGAGTAGCGGAAACATGAACAGGATCAGCAGCCAGTACATCTGCTGGCCGTTGCGCATGGCATGAATGGCGAAGAACAGCGCCACGATGAAATGCAAACCAAAGGCTACTGGCATCTGTGGGCTCACGAGCGGATTGGGCCGGGTATCACCGGAATCTTACCCTCAGAGCCCCGGTCGAAACACCATCAGCCAGAAGATGCCGAGCACGCCGGCAAAGGAGCCGATCGCCAGGCGCACCCAGCGACCGAGCACAGCGTGAAATTCCGGCGGCAGCGCCGGGGCAGCGTGGTGGGCAGCCGAGATGTCGCGAAGTTTCAGCTCGGCTTTCAACATGTACACCCAGCAGATCCCGGCGACGATGTAGACCGTGGCCACGGCGTAGAACCAGCCGGATTCGAGGGGGTAGCCGAGCTGACGCATAAGCAGGTAGCCGGTCGTCGGCTGGATCACGGCCACCGGCGCCGCGATGAACCACTCCGCCCGGACCGCATTGCGGGTGGTCACGGCGACGGCAGCCGGATTGCCGGAACTGACTGTGGTCAGCATGAACCAGAAGGCACCGATGCCGACCCCGAACATCAGGGCCGAGCTGACGACGTGCATTAGCCGGATCAGGTCGGACTCCATGGGGCGTCAGTATAGTCGCCCGCCTTTGACGTGGGCTAAAGTGCAGTCTTGCGGAGCTTGCCTTGAACGATCACCTCGATGCGCGCAGGCGCTGGCCTGCACTCTACATCCTGTGTACCGGTGTGCTGATGATCGTGCTCGACACGACCATCGTCACCGTCGCGCTGCCCTCGATCCAGTCGGACCTGCAGTTCTCGGCAGGGGCCCTCACGTGGGTGCTTAACGCCTACATGCTCACCTTCGGCGGCTTCCTGTTGCTCGGCGGCCGGCTGGGCGATCTCCACGGGTCGCGGCGACTGTTCCTGATCGGCCTGGTGGTGTTTACCCTGGCTTCGCTTGTGTGCGGGGTGGCGCAGTCGCAAGCCGCCCTGATCATCGCGCGCGCGGTACAGGGCCTCGGCGGGGCGGTCGTCACCGCCGTGGCACTTTCGCTGATCATGACGCTCTTCCCGGAGCAGGGTGAGCGCGCGAAGGCCATGGGCATCTATGGCTTTGTCTGCGCTGCAGGCGGAAGCATTGGCGAAGTCCTGGGCGGCATGGTGACGAACGTCCTCGGCTGGAACTGGATCTTTCTCATCAATCTGCCGATTGGCATCGCCGTGTATGGGCTCTGCGTCGTCCTGTTGCCCCGCGACCTGCCGGCAGAATCGCGGCCAAGACTGGACATTGCCGGTTCGCTCACGGTAACGCTTGGCCTGATGCTTGCGGTGTATGCGGTGGTTGGCGGCAATGCAGCGGGCTGGCTGTCAGCGGAAACGCTCGGCCTGCTCGGCGCGGCCGTCAGCCTGGTCGCGGTCTTTCTCTGGATCGAGTCGCGTATTGAGCAGCCGCTGGTGCCACTACGGCTGTTCCGGCGTCGCAATACCGTTATGGCAAACCTGCTCGCGGTGCTATGGGCCGCCGGGATGTTCGGCTGGTTCGTGATCGCGGCGCTTTACCTGCAGCTCGTGCTTGGGTACGACCCGCTCCACGTCGGCCTCGCCTTCCTCCCGGCAGACGGGATCATGGCAATTTTCTCGGCCGGGCTTTCCGCAAGGATGGTCATGCGCTATGGCATCCGCGTGCCGGCCGGACTAGGCCTGCTGCTCGCGGCGGTGGGTCTGGCGCTGTTTGCCCGGGCACCCGTGGCAGGCACATTTCCGGTCGATGTGCTGCCGGGAATGCTGCTTCTCGGGCTGGGCGCCGGCATGGCGTTCAACCCCCTGCTCCTCGCGGCGATGAACGATGCGGACCCGGAGGAGTCGGGCCTCGCCTCCGGGATCGTCAACACGGCGTTCATGATGGGCGGGGCACTGGGCCTCGCGGTGATCGCGAGCTTGGCTGACGCCCGGACCAGAGCGCTTCTCGACGCGGGCGGTGAAGCGCTCTCGGCGCTCAACGACGGCTACCGCCTGGCATTCGGAGCGGGCGCACTCCTGTGCGCAATGGCGGCTGTCGGGGCGTTCTGGCTGCGCGAGACGGCCGCGGCCTCAACCTCTCTGCAACTGGCGGATCCTTCCTGATCGACCCGTCAGTACCGGCCGCTAATACCGCCACGGTGGGTAAACTTTACCATGAAAAACAATGACTTGCGTGCACCCACCCGAGAGGCCATGATTAGCGAAGTGGACACCGCGCCGACATCCGCTACTGTCGACGCATGAATCGCGCCGTACGCATTGTCCTTGCCATCGCCACGCTGGTGATCATTGGCGGAGTCGTGGCGGGAATCGCACTCCTGCCCGACGACGAAGAGGTGCGGTTGCGCCTGAGTGCCGAACTCCAGCGTCGCTCGCCAGTGCATATCACCCTGGGATCCGTTCACTGGCGCCTGCTTCCAACGCCCGCGTTGACCGTCACCAACATTCGCAGCCGGCAACCAGAACCCGTCGTCATCGAGCGGCTGACCGCCTATCCCGGCCTCCGGGCCTTCCTCCTGCGAGGCCGACTGGAGATCGACAGACTGCAAATCGATGGCGCCCGCATCCCCACGGCATCGTTGCGCGCTTTTCGTCGTGAGGAGCCGGCAGGCAGGCCCGCACCGTCCGTGGATGGCATTCCGCTCCACTCCGTCCGCTTCCGCAACCTCATCTGGATCTCCCGAACCGGAGTCGGCCTACCCCTCGAAGGCGACATCGATTTCCAGCGGCAATGGCGGCCCGGAAGCGTCCGGGTTCGCCGGCCCGGCTTCACGCCGGCGACCACACTTGATCTCGTCCGTAGCGGCAGGTTGGACGAGTGGCGGGTCACTGTTGCCCTCGGTGGCGGCTCCGCCGATGGAAGCGTGCGATTGACCGAAACAGCGGAGCGCGGCCTGCAGGTTACCGGCGAATTGGCGCCGCGGAATATCGATGTGGCAGTCGCCGCGGCCAGTCTCAAGCGCCGGTCACCCATTGGTGGCAAAGCAAACGGCAGAACCCGGGTGGGCGCGGCAGGCCGCACGGCGGGCGACCTTGGCAGTTCCCTGCGCCTCCGGAGCGAGGTCAAGGTAGCCGCGGCCCAGATCCTGCGCATCGACGTGGACCACGCGATTCGCACCCTCGGCAGGGAGCGGGCCGGCACAACGCGCCTCAAGTCGCTCGACGCCGTAATGGACATCCAGAACACGCCGGAGGGCACCGTAACCCGTTACCGGGAGATCGTTGCCGTCGGCGATACCTTCACGGCGACGGGCGATGCCACGGTGTTCAATCGTCGCGTCGAAGGTGAAGGCAAGATAAAGGTGCTGAAGGACGCTGTGGAAATTCCGTTCCATGTCAGCGGCCCGACCCGCAAGGTGGATGTGTCTGTGCCGCCGGGTGTTGTTGCCGGGGCCGTCGCCGGCACGTTGCTGTTCCCGGTGGTGGGCACTGTCGTCGGGGCCAAGATTGGCGCGGCTGCCCACGACCCTGATGCGGCACCTGCGGCGCCGCCGGGTACACCACAGTTCGTGCCCACGCCGTTGTCGGTGCAGGCCCCGTAGCGCCCGGACCGCGCGTGAACGCGCTCCTACGGCGCTCTAGGTTGGAGCCCCGGTCGACGACGTGATCTGCACGTCCGTGATGTGGAAGAGTGACTTCCAGTCCTTCGCGATCAGCAGGTCCATCAGCTCGGAGGCCTTGCCCTCCTTCTTGCGGTCCATCTCCGCGTCCAGCGTGATCAGTGCCTGGTCGACCTGCGGACCGAACAGGTAGCGCAGGTAGTCAGTCGGCACCCGCGGCTCGTCGCTGAAGCGGCCTTCCGCATCAAATGACGCCGGCAGCATCGGCGGCACGTAGTAGACGTTCGGCTCCGTGCCGAATTCCGGATGCAGCGGCAACGCCACTTTCCACTGGTACACGAGCTTGGCGATCGGGCCGTCCGCGTCTTCGAGGTAACCCACGAAGCGCAGTCGGCCCGGGCACTGGCGCGCGCAGGCCGGTGCAACGCCCTGCTCCACCCGCGGGAAGCAGAAGATGCACTTCTGGGACTTCCGCTTCACGTAGTTGTAGTAGACCTTGTCGTAAGGACAGGCCCGGTTACACAGCCGGAAGCCCTGGCACTTGTCCTGGTCCACGAGCACGATGCCGTCCTGCTCGCGCTTGTAGATCGCCCGCACCGGGCAGGCCTCCAGGCAGGCCGGCTTGGTGCAGTGGTTGCACAGGCGCGGCAGGTAGAAGTGATAGTTGTTAGGGTAGTCGCCGGTGCTGGTGTCCTCGTCCCAGTTCGCGCCGTAGGTCAGCGGTTCCTTGCGCTGCAGGCGTTCCTCGGTCCCCTTGAAGTACACCTCTTCATGGTTCAGGGGCGACACGCTGCCGAAGTCGTTCTGGTCGTGCAGGTCGCCGTACTGGAGCGCGCCGTCCTTCCAGCCGGACTTGGCGCCCTTCACTTCCCACTCCTTGGGATAGCCGCGTCCGGGCTTGGTCTCGACGTTGTTCCAGAGCATGTACTCCTGGCCTTCCTCGTCGGTCCACAGCGACTTGCACGCCGCCGTGCAGGCCTGGCAGCCAATGCACTTGTTGAGGTCGATCACCATGGCGATTTGACGGGACATTGCTCTGCTCTCCTACGAGGCCTTGGCGGCCACGTGCTTCTCGAAATCGACCGTGTGGTCGTGGTAGGTCTGATTCGGCACGTACTCCGGCGACCGATAGCCGATGTGGCCGTAGCCACCCACCAGCGAGGTGGGCTTCAGCAGGCCGGCGGTCGGGATGGTGCCGCTGAAGTTCTGCCGGTCCCGGAACATCATCGGGTCCCAGCCGTGGAACATGAACATGGACCCGGACTGGATGCTGGAACTCACGTGGGCCATGGCGATGAAGGAGCCCAGTGAGTTGAACGTGCGCACCAGGTCGCCGTCCTGCACGCCCCGCTTCGCCGCGTCACCGGGATGGAGGTAGATGTCCGGCTCGCCCCGCTGCAGGCTGAGCAGCAGGGGATCGTCCCGCCACATGCTGTGGATGCCATGCCGCGCGTGGCCCATCGTGAGGCGCAGCGGGTAGCCCTTCACGGCCAGCGGGTCCACGTGCACCGGCAGCGCCTCGCCCTCGCTGAGGAACCAGTCGTGGTCAAAGTAGAACTGCTGCCGACCGGTCAGCGTGGCGTAGGGCTCCTTGTCGCGGGTGCTGGCCAGGACCTCGTAGCTGTAGGGGGACTTCTTGCCGAACTGCACATCGGCCGAGTCATCAGCTCGGACGAAGCCCCGCTGGCGCAGTTCCTCGAAGGTGATCTTCGGGATGCCATCGGAGTTGTCGATCAGGAACTGGACGATGTCCCGCGTGTCCTTGATCTTGCCGTTCAGCGTAAAGAGTTCGTTGACCTTGCTGTAGTCGTGCTCCATCGGCTTGCCGTAGAGCATGTCCTTCACCGGCGGCAGCTTGCGCGCCGCAGCCTTGGTGCTGATGGACCTCGCGAGGCGCGCCATGATGGACCAGTCGTCCTCGGACTCGCCCAGCGGGGGAACCGCCTGGTCCAGCACCTGGATGTAGGGCGTGCGACCCTCCATCACGAAATCGTGGCGTTCGTAGTGCTGGGACACGGGCAGGACGTAGTCGGAATACATGGCCGTGACGCTCATGTCGGGCGTCATGGTGACGATGGTGTCGAGCTTCGAGAGCACCGTTTCCCGGAACCGGGTGCCGGCGGCACGCCAGTTGGCGGTGTTGTGGCCGCACATGAAGGCCATCTTCCAGGGCGTCTTCGCGTAGTCCGGCAGCCAGCCGTTGTTGATGGACTGACGGTAGTGCTTGTCGAGGTGGTCGGCCATCTCCTGGCCGTAGGTCTTCTCGTTAAGCGCCTTGCCGTCGCCCTTGGCGTAGTCCCAGACGGAGATCGCCGCCACCTTCACCCGGGGACCAATGCCGGCGAAGACGAACTTGGCAAAACCGTCGCTCTTCGACAATTGGGTGGTCTGCATGCCGCCGCCCTCGCGGCCGGTGTTGCCCGTCAGGGCGCACATCAACAGCCAGGCCCGCTGCAACTTGTCACCGTGCAGCCACTTGCAGGCCCGGTAGCCGGCGTAGATCATGCCGGCGCCCGACTTCGCGAAGGCACGGGCCACGGCGCGGATGTTGTCAGCATGCACGCCGGTGATTGCCTGGGCCTTCTCGGGCGTGTACTCGCGGTTGCAAAGATCCTTCACCATGGCGTAGACGGTGGTGACTTCGACCCGGCCGTCCTTGGTCCGGACCTTCCAGCGGCCCTCCAGCGCGGGCTTCAGGCCCTTCAGTGCGATGGACGGCGGCGTGGCGGGCGCCGGCACGGGGGCGCCCGGCGGATCGCCGAAGCCCGTAGCCGGTGCCTTGGCGGGCTTGCGGGCCTTCTCGTCCCAGATGTAGAAGGTCTTGTCGGCCCGTTCGGCGCTCTCGCCATCGGCAT
>JBDSWH010000326.1:0-6518 GCA_039926785.1 Gammaproteobacteria bacterium | reverse complement strand
TGGTAGTTGCCGAGTGCGTTCGGGTCAAAGGCGCCGCCCGGCGCGGTAATGAACCCCGGAACGCCGGAGGCGAGATACGAGAACATGAGGTTTTCGGAGCCCTGCTCAAGAAGGGAATTCGGGTTCCCATACAGCAGCATGCCGTTCGTCATGTTGATGCGGCCGGTAGGCAGCGTGCAACAGGCGGTCGGCCCCGTGGGATTGAAGTCATACCAGAGGTCGAACTGGTAATCGGTCAGTTTCTTGCCCGATCCGCTGACAATGTCGATGTAGTAGTTGAAGTTCCAGAGGGCGCCGGTGGTCAAGCTTTCGTTGTTGCCGCCCGTGTTGCTGCCGGCTCCGGCATAGAAAACGGCCGCGCCGTTGTTGCTGAGCTGGGGATTCGAGTAACGCCCGGTGGCGTTCATCGCAATCCGGATCGTCGTGTCCCCGTCGATGATCGTCTTCGCCGCCGCGACGGCATCGTTCGGAATGCCGGTGCCGGCCCACGTGGCATCGGGAAACGACCCGAAGCTGTCGTACACCGTGAATGCCGAACTGATGCCGGGCGCTGCCGCGATGACGGCAATTGCCGCAAATTTCTGGAACTGGTTCATTGTTTCCCCGCCGAGTGGTAGTCGTTTTATTAATTTATGTTCAGCAAGCTACCAGACCGAACCACCCACTGCTACTCAAATTTGAAGCGCCAGGGTTATGTCAAAGGCGCTGCGGCTGCGTCCAATCCTGTAATCCCCAACCCATTGAAGTTAGACGGGTTCCTCAGGCACCTACCTGGCGCCAGCCGCGCTTGCCGCCGGTGGTGGGGCCGACGAGGCAGCGACGTCGCGCTCCTTCGCAGGCGCAGGTCGGGTAGCGGCGGGCACGCGAGGCGTCACGCTCACGGACAACCGTTTGATCGTGGTCGGCCGACGCCGGACCGGTGCGGGCTTCGGCGCAAGCGCCGTGACTGGGGGCGCCTTTCCGGCGGCGCGCGCGGGGGCAATCTTCTTCGCCAGTGCCGCTCGCCGCCGCCGGGCAGCCGCCTGCACAAGAGCCAGGCGCTTCACGGCGGCCACGCGGGCTGCCTTGAGGCTCTTCTTGACCTCCTTCTTGGCGGCCTTGAGCGCCCGGCGAACCTTCCGCAATTCCTTCTTGGCAGCCTTGATGGTTTTCTTCAGCTCAGTCGCGCGGGCCCGGGCTGCTTCCAGCGGGGCGCTGACCGGCGCCTTCGCCTTGCTGGTTGCTGACCTGGAGGGGCTCCGGGCCTTCTTCTTTGCTGCCATTACCTGATTCCTCTTGTGTTGGTTTCGGCTGTCTCGCCGAGGAAATTCGCTGGCTTCCGAAGCTATCACAACAAACGGCGCTCGCCTGGCACCGGCCTAGCCGCCCGTGGGCAGGCGCCGCCGTTCGATTCCGGCAGGCCGGAGCACCGGGGCCGCGCTGACGGCCCAGGCCTGGGCGTCCCGGCGCCGGGAAGGTGAGGGAATCGAATAGGCGACCCGCCCCCGGTTCTTGCGCAGGGTTTCGTAGTCGAGTCGCCAGCCGCGGCGCTCCCACTCCTGCAGCCGGTGGCGGTAGCTCAGGATTACGTCATCGGCGGGCACAATGAACTCGCCGATCGCCTCGGCGGACGGAATCTGCGGGTCCAGCTTCTCGATCACCACACGGTCCTCTTCCACGGCGATCGACATGCGCTTCAGGAAGTTCTCGTCGAACTTCTCCTCCAGCATGCAGTTGCGCTGCATCACCAGGAAGATCTCCAGGTCCAGCTCGTCCCGGGGCACCGCGTACAGGTAAATGTGCATGTGATTCGTCGAGCTGAAATTCACCCGCGTCCACGTCGATGCGACGCCGTGGTAACCGGAGCCGGACTCGTTGCGGCCCTCGGGCTGCAGCTTCTTCATGTCCTTGTCCGGGAGCTCGGGCGAGTAGAACACCACCATGGCGCCGGCACCCCAGTCGGTCTGGTCGACCTCGATCCTCGGTACCTCGTAGTTGGTACCCTTGCCCGCCATGCCGAAGCCGGCGTGCACATACTCTATATGTGATGGATCGGACTGGTTCTCCACGAGCCGCACGTAATTTGTCTGCCACCGGTAACGCATGGAAATGCTGCGCCAGCCTGGCTCGCCGTACTCATTGTTTGGCATGATCGTCGGTCGCTCGGCCTCGTGCAGATCGCCGAGGAATACGAAGACAAGGCCGTAGCGCTCCTCGACCGGATAGGCGTCAATGCGGGCACGCACCGGGACCTTCGCCAGTGGCCCCAGCGACGGGATGCGTTCGCAGTGGCCGGAGCCGTTGAATTTCCAGCCGTGGTACGGGCACTGAATGCAGTCGCCGACCACCTTGCCGTCACCCAGCGAACCGCCCCGGTGGGTGCAGGTGTTGTGCACGCAGTGCGCCCTGCCCGCGCTATCCCGCCAGAGCACGAACCAGAGTCCGAGCATCTGCACTTTCAGCGGCTTGTCGGTGAGATTCCTGCTCTCGTCCGCCGGGTACCAGAAGTTCATGAACATGGACGATCCTCCGGACCCTGATACTACTCCGCCAGCCGTCGCGTGAGCCGGTACCAGAATTCCATCGCCTGGTTGAACGCCGCGATGCCGACCCGCTCGTTGGGGGCGTGGGAGCGGTCGTCGTCCGGGTCCTCAGGGACCGCGCCTACCCCATAAGTGGGAATGCCCGCGTTGCGGGTGAACAGTCCATCGGTTGCGCCCGGACTCATCTCCGGCAGGACGGGTACGCCAGGCCAGAATTCCTCGGCGAGCGCCTGGACTGGCTCGAGCACTTCCCGGTCCAGTGGTGACGCCGGGCCGTAGACGGCCGGGGTGGTCAGTGTGACGGTCAGCCCATCGCCCTTCACGAGTTCCCGCAGTACGCTTGCCACGGCGTCGGGCGACGACTCGGGGAGGATCCGGCAATTCACGAGCGCGCTCGCACGCTCCGGCAGCGAATTGTCGGCTTCACCGCCGGTGACCTGAGTCGCCACGCAGGTCGTTCGAAGCAGGGAACTGAGGTATGGCGACTGCTCGACGACGGCGATACCCGGGTCGTCGAGACGGCCCGCGCCCAGCGCCCGCGCACCCGGCCGAAGGTTGGCTGGAGCCAGCGGCGCCCAGCGCTCGAAGTGGACCCGGGTAGTCTCGTTCAGCGCCAGGGGAAAGCGGTACGCCCCGACGCGCTGCAGGCCGCGGGCCAGGGCGTAGATGGCGTTGTCGGCAGTGGGACGCGAACTGTGGCCGCCAGCACCGCTAGCGGTCAGCGTGAAGTTTGCATAGGTCTTTTCCGCGGTCTGCAGCACAAAGGATTCTGGAACACCGTCCGGGGTCAGGTCCACATACCCGGCGTCGGTGTTCAGTGCGAACGCCGCGTCGAGGAGCGGCCGGTGTTCCGCGAGCAGCCAGGCCAGGTTCGCGCCTGTCGTTTCCTCATCGGCGGTCAGCAGGAGGATCAGGTCCCGGTTGGGCCGGAAACCTTCCGCCCGCAGCCGGATGAAGTTGGCCACGAGCATGGCCGCACCACCCTTCAGGTCCCGGGTACCACGGCCGTAGTAGTAGCCATCCTTTTCCTGAAGCTGCAGCGGATTGGTCTCCCAGCCCAAAGGCGGAGCGGGCACTGCGTCCAGGTGGGCCATCAGGAGCAGGGGCTTCTTCGCAGGGTTGCGGCTGCGGAAGCGCGCGATGAGGTTGCCGTCATCGGGCGTGAGGCCCAGCACCTGCACGTCCTCCTCGGCAAACCGCGCACGCTTCAGCATGACAGCGAGCCGGTCCGCGGACTCCCGGGTGCGGCCCGTCTCCCCGGCTGGCGATGTATCCAGTGAGACAAGCTCGGCCAGGATTTCGCGGGCAAGTTCCTCCGAGGGGGTCAGGGCGGCGGCGCCACTACTGGCCCACAGCAGCAGGACGGTACTAGGCAGCCAGCGCGTCATCGCTCGGAGCCGTCCGGGGCAGGGAGAGGTAGAGCGGCACGCCGACCAGGCACACGAGTGCGAGGTAGGCGAGTTGCCGACGATCGGACGCGGCAATGGCCCAGACACAGAAGGCGGCGGCCAATATCGCGACCAGCCGGATGGCCCAGTTGCCGGCGGAGCGCCAGAGGGCCGCGCAACAGTAGCCGTAGATGACGAGGTACAGCAGTGTCGAGAGGTTGATCAGCACCGTGAACTGGGCTGAAAGTGACGGCGCCAGTGAGCTCAGCACGACGATCAGCGACATGAGCGCCGCAATGATCAGCAGGTTGCGCCGGGGCGGACCGTCAGTTGCTTCGCGAAACATGGGATGGAAAACACCGGACCCCGCGCCGCTCCTGGCCACCTCGGCCGTGACCAGCAGCCAGCCGGAGAGCGTGCCAAAGGCCTTCAGCACGGCGCAGCCCGCCACCAGCGCTGCCGCGGCCGGTCCCACCCACCGGGCGGCGGCATCCGAGAAGGGTGCGCTCGATACGGCCAGCGTAGCCGCCGGCAACAGCCCGCTGATGGCAACCGAGGCCGCCAGGTACACGGAGGCGGCCAAGCCCACCCCGCCGAGCGTGGCGATGGGAACGTTGCGGCCCGGATTGCGCACCACGGCCGCCGCGACCGACGCACTCTCCAGCCCGACGAAGGCCCAGAATATCAGCGCGAACGTGGCGGGCACTGCCTGCGAATCCGGTCGGCCACTGACGTTCCAGGATTCCTGGAAGACCACGGGATCGAAGGCGAACCAGCCGAGCACCGCCACGCCGATCACGGGCAGCAGCCCGATGAACAGCGTGACGCCCTCGAAATCCGTCACACGCCGGGCGCCGAGGAAGTTGACCAGCAACATCAGCCAGATCACGGCCAGCGTGCAGAGCACCGACGGCCAGGTGCCATGGAGCACCGGGAAAAAGTAAGCAAGATAGCCGGTACCCGCCACGGCAATCGCGACGTTGCCCACCCAGCCGCTGACCCAGTAGAGCAGGCTGGCGTGGAACCCGAAGAAGCGGCCCAGGCCATCCCGCACCTGGCGCACCATGCCAACGCTCCCCGGCCGCAGGCTTACCAGCATCACGAAGACAGCCGCCAGGAGAAAGGCGCCGATGCCCGACACGACCCACCCGATGACGCTGACGGAACCGAAGGCCCCAAGCGTTGCGGGCAACAGGTAGACACCCGACCCAATCATGTTGCCGGCCACCAGGAACGTGGCGCGCAACGGGCCGATGGTCCCGGAGCTGTCCAGTTACACCGCTCCTAGAATTCCTGCCTGAACTTGACGCCGAAGGTCCGGGGCGGGGCGACGACCGAGTAAGCCTGCGGGCCGCAGCGCGCCTCGGCGCATTCGGCGTAACGGCTGAATTCTGCGTACTCATCGAAGGCGTTGGCGAGGAAAAACTCCACCGCCCAATTGCCGCTCCCGGCGCCGAAGGAGATATTCGTCAGCGTGTAGGCCGGCAGGTCACCGACGATGTCGTTCTCGAAGGTGCGCAGGTCGGTCCGCCGGTCACCGACGTAGACCAAGGCGACCTGGAAATGTGAGTCCAGCTGCCCCAGGTCAAACTGGTAGCGGCCGGTGAGGTTGGCCTTGAAGTCGGGGGTAACTGGCAACTTGGCACCCTCCGGGGCGCCGGGATCCTCCGTGCCACCGCCGTCCACGGGACACGGGTCGGCCGAGACCGACTCGCCGCCGAAGAGGTTGGCGCAGTAGGGCCCGCTCAGTTCGGCGTTGATCAGGGCGACGCCGGCCGAAATGCCGAAGCTCTCCGTGGCAGCCCAGTTCACGTCCATCTCGACACCCGTGATCTCCGCATCGCCGGGCGCGTTGGTCACTTCGGTGAGGCCGTTGGGTCCAAGGATCGAATACTGGAAGTTTTCCCACTGCTGGTAGAAGAGTGCGCCGTTGAAGCGCAGGCGATCTTCGAGCCAGCTCGACTTCCAGCCCACCTCGTAGTTGTTGAGGTAATCAGGATCGTAGGGCGGGATCGTGCCGCGCCGGTTGATGCCGCCGGGCCGGAAACCCTCCGAATAGGTGGCGTAGACCAAGGCGTCTTCGGTCAGCTGGTAGGCCAGGTTGAACTTCCAGATGACGTCGTCGTCATCTGTGCTCTGGTCGATGTTCTTGCAGGGCGCCCCTTCGAAGTCGGGCAGGTCCGCGCCGGGCGCGCCGACGTCCCGGCCGTCGCCGTACCGGTCGTCGCACAGCGCCTCGCCGCTGTTGCCGCTGTTGCTGTAGCCCTGGCCGAAGCCGAAGTAGCCCTCCAGGGAGTTGTCGTATTTGAACCATCGCGCACCGACGGTGCCGGTGAGCTTTTCGGTAAAGTCGTAGTACACCTCGCCAAAGAGCGCGTAGTCCTCGTCCGTACGGTCCTGCTTGGTGAGCCAGAGGGTGTCTTCCCGGCCAGCCACCTCGAGGGGCGCCCCCAGGCCGTCGATCTGGTAGTTCTGCTCAATGTTGTGTTCCTGCCGCTGCCAGAACACCCCGAAAATGGTTCGGAACCGGTTGTCCTGGGGCGACGAAAAACGGAGTTCCTGGCTGTACTTCTTGTAGAGATCCGTCGCGCGGATGTACTGGGAGAAG
>JBDSWH010000325.1:0-4910 GCA_039926785.1 Gammaproteobacteria bacterium | reverse complement strand
CAACGCCGCTGGCCACGAGCAGCTTGCCGAGATCGTCGTCCAGTCCGTCGGACACGTCCAGCATCGCCGTGGCCAGGCCAGACAGCAACTGGCCCTCCCTCACCCGCGGCTCCGGATAGAGAAAGCGCTGGCGAAGCACATTTATTGCCGCATCGGGCGAAGGCTCGCCCAGCAGGAGCCGGCCGGCAACGGCGTCGCCGGGGTGCCCGGTAACCCACACGCCGTCGCCCGGCTGGGCGCCGGTGCGGCGCACGGTGCGAGCAGGTCTCGCCCGACCCTGGATTGTGACCGTCGCGCCGAGCGGCCCGCGCACCGTGTCACCGCCCACAAGGGCGACGCCGAACCGGTCAGCAAGCGCGAACATGCCACTCGAAAACTCCTCGATCCACCGGGAATCAACTTCGGGGAGCGACAGGGCCAGCGAGAACCAGAGCGGTTCAGCCGCCATCGCGGCAAGGTCGCTCAGGTTCACGGCAAGGCAGCGATGGCCAATGGCGGCGGCGGGAGTGCCCGGCGGGAAATGCGTACCCTCAGCAATGCTGTCGGTCGCCACAACCAGATCGAAGCCCGGAGCAAAGCGCAGGAGCGCAGCGTCGTCGCCGATTCCCAGAACGATGTCGGCGCGAGCGGGAGTGACCCGCCGGTCAAAGTACGTCCTGATCAGCTGCCGCTCGTCCACCGGGGCTTCAGGCCGCGGGACGCAGTTTCGGGGCCACCTTGTCGAGCAAGGCATTGATGTACCGGTAGCCGTCCGTAGCGCCGAATTCCCTGGCGAGCTGCACAGCCTCCGTAATGACGACCTTTACGGGCACCTCGGGATGGACCCGCAACTCGGTCAGGCCGAGCCAGAGGATGGCGTGCTCCACGGGATCGAGTTGCCCCACGGGCCTGTCGGCGTCGCCGGCAATCAGGGCATCGAGTTCCGCCGTGTCGGCGAGGACTTCATTGAGGAGCCGGCGGAAGTACTCCACATCCACCTTCTCGAAGTCCTTCTGGGCGGAAAACTGCGCCGTAATTTCGGCGGCCGTATGCCCTGCGAGCTGCCGCTGATAGAGCGCCTGCACCAGCAGGCGGCGCGAACCGTGCCGACCGGTGGCAGCCATGATGCGGGCCTCAGGCCTCCAGCTGCCGCAGGAGACTCACCATCTCCAGCGTGGCGAGCACCGCGTCGGCGCCCTTGTTGCCGGACTTGCCCCCGGCCCGATCCATCGCCTGGTCCACCGTATCGCAGGTGAGGACACCGAAACCGATGGGCACGCCGTGTTCGAGGCTGACGCGGTTGAGTCCGGCGGCGCACTCGCCGCAAACGAAATCAAAATGTGGGGTCTGGCCGCGGATCACCGCGCCCAGTGCGGCGATGCCATCGTAGCGGCGCAGCTTCGCGAGCTTCTGCGCCGCCAGCGGCAGCTCGAAGGCGCCAGGCACCCGCACGACGTGAATGTCCGTTTCTCCGGCGCCATGCCGCTTCAGGGCATCCACCGCCCCGTCCACCAGGTTACGGACGATGAGATCGTTGAAGCGGGCGGCCAGGATGACGATGCGCACATCGCGGGCAATCAGTTGTCCTTCAAGCATGCGCATGTGCCGCGATCAGCCACCGGAGCGCCGCTCGGGCGCGTCCACGTACTCTACTACCTCGAGCCCGAAGCCCGATAGACCGTGCATCTGCTTGGGAGCACTGAGGACACGCATCCGGTGCACACCCAGGTCCCGGAGGATCTGGGCGCCGGTGCCGTAGTTGCGCAGCACTTGTCCACCGGGTGGATCCTGCCGGGCGCCGCCCGGTGGACGCCCAAGGGAATGAAACGCCGCCAGCAGATCCCGCGGCGACTCGCCGTACTGGAGCAGCACCACAACGCCATGGCCCGCCGCCGCGATCTGCTCCATGGCCGCATGCAGGGGCCAGCCGAGTTCCGGACTCTGCACGCCGATCACGTCGCCCAGGGAGTCCGGGATATGGACGCGGACGAGCGGCGGTTCCGGCCGGGTCAGGTCACCCTTGACCAGCGCCAGGTGCACGTGCCGACTGACATGATCGTCGTAGGCAAGGAGCCGGAACGCCCCAAACTCCGTCTCGACGGTGTGCTCGCCAATGCGTTCGACTGACTGCTCGTGCCGGAGACGGTAGCGGATCAGATCGGCGATGGTACCGATCTTCAGGCCGTGCTCGCGCGCAAACGACTCCAGCTGGGGACGGCGAGCCATTGTGCCGTCCTCATTCAGGATCTCGACGATCACGGCGGCGGGCTCGAATCCCGCCAGGCGCGCCAGGTCGCAGCCGGCTTCCGTGTGCCCGGCGCGGGTCAGCACGCCGCCCGACTGGGCCATGAGCGGAAAGATGTGGCCGGGCTGCCGTATGTCGTCCGGGGTGGCATCGGGACCCACGGCCACCCGCAAGGTGCGGGCCCGGTCCTGGGCGGAGATTCCCGTCGTGACGCCCTCGGCAGCCTCGATGGAGACCGTGAAATTCGTGCTTTGCTGGCGATCGGTATCGCCAACCATCAGCGGCAGGCGCAGTTGCTGGCAACGCGCCCGGGTGAGGGTGAGGCAAATCAGGCCGCGGCCAAACCGCGCCATGAAGTTGACGTCTTCCGGCCTTACACGGGCGGCGGCCATGACCAGGTCGCCCTCGTTCTCCCGATCTTCGTCGTCCACGATGATGACCATGCGCCCCTGGCGCAGGTCATCGACAATCGCGGGAACTGGACTGAAGCCGGCCGCTGGCGCGCCAGTCGGCGCTCCCTCGGGAATGGCCTTGTCGTACGGAGTCATGAATTGCCCAGCAGTCTTTCCACGTAGCGCGCCACGAGATCCACTTCGATGTTGACTCTCGTCCCGATGCGATAGTGTTGCATGATTGTGTTCGCCAACGTGTGGGGAACCAGCGTGACCAGTACGGTGCCATCGGCCACATCGTTGACCGTGAGGCTGACCCCGTCGATACAGAGGGAGCCTTTCCTGGCCGTATAGCGCCGGAGGGATTCCGGGACCGCAAAGCGCAGAATCGCAGTTGCCCCCTCCTCCCGGCGCTCGGCCACCTCGCCGACCCCATCCACGTGGCCCGTGACCAGGTGCCCTCCGAGAGGCTCCGCCAGCGTCACCGCCGACTCCAGGTTGACCGGATTGCCGGGCGCGAGCGCTCCCAGCGTCGTGACCCGCAGGGTCTCAGCGGACACGTCGGCGGTAAAGGTCGCCGCCCCGCACTCCGCCACGGTGAGACAGGCACCGTTGACGGCGAGGCTGTCGCCCAGCGTTATGGGCCGGGAATCCCGGCGGCCGGCAAGCGCGCCAAGGCCAAACTCAAAGCGCCGGCCGGCTGAGGTGGCACTGACGGCGCGGACGTCGCCGAGGGCCTGGATGATTCCTGTAAACATCAGTTGCCTTTTCCCGCCGTGGTCACCGGCACGTAGATGAGTCGCAGATCCTCGCCCACACGCCGGGCGCCCTGCAGGTGAAACTGTGGGCGGTCGGCCAGGCCCGCAAGTGGCGGCAGGTCGAACATGCCCCGGCCGGTCGTGCCAAGCACGCTGGCGGCCTGGTACACGACGAGTTCATCGATGAGACCGGCAACCAGCAGTGCGCCGTTCAGGCCGGGCCCCGCTTCGACCCACACCTCGTTGATCTCCAGTTCGCCCAGTCGGCGCAGCACGGCCGTCAGGTCGACGTGCCCCGAGCCATCCGGGGCCGCTTCGACCAGCGCACCGCAGCCAACGAGAGCCGTCTGGCGCGCCCCGGCGCCCGAATCGGTGGCCGCATCGGTGTCGCTCCCGAACAGGAGCACCTCTCCCGGCCGACTCAGAATGCGTGATGTCGGGGGCGTCCGGTATCCCGAGTCCAGGATCACCCGCAGTGGCTGCAGGGGCAACGCCTGCCCCGCCTCCCGCACGGTCAGCGACGGGTCGTCCGCCAGCACCGTGCCGATGCCCGTCAGGATCGCCGCACTCCGGGCACGCCAGCGCTGCACGTCTTCGCGGGCGGCTTCGCCCGTCAGCCATTGACTGCGGCCGTCCGCCAGCGCCGTACGCCCATCGAGAGTAGCGGCAATCTTGCTCCGGACCAGGGGCCATCCCCGGCGCATGCGGAGCATGAACCCGGCGTTCAGCCGTTCCGACTCACCCGCCATCAGCCCTCCGCTGACCTCGATGCCGGCCGCGCGCAGTGCCTGCTCGCCGCCGCCATTGACCCGGGGATTGGGATCCCCCGCGCCGTAGACCACCCGGCCCACTCCCGCGGCGATGAGGCCCGCAGTGCACGGCGGCGTGCGCCCCGCGTGACAGCAGGGCTCCAGCGTGACATAGGCCGTGGCGCCACGAGCAGCAGGGCCAGCCTTCGCAAGGGCATCGGCTTCGGCGTGCGGGCCGCCGGCACGAACGTGCCAGCCCTCAGCAACAACGGTATCGCCGGAGGAGATCACGCAGCCCACCCGCGGATTCGGGTGCGTGGTGTTGAGGCCACGGGCGGCGAGTTGCAAGGCCCGCGCCATGTGCCGGCGATCAGCAACGGTAAAAGTCATCAGCTCTCATCCGGCAACAGCGGCAGCTGGTCACGACGCCGGTCCTGGTCACCCAGCTCGCGCAGCTTGCGAATCTCTTCCTGGAAGGACTCCACGTCCTGGAAGCTCCGGTAGACGGACGCGTAGCGCACGTACGCCACCTCATCCAGGGCCCGGAGTTCCTCCATGACGAGCTCGCCGATCCGTCGCGAAGCCACTTCGCGCTCTCCCAGGGTCTGCAGCCGGTGTGTCACGCGGGCCAGGGCCTCTTCCACGGCCTCGCTGCTCACAGGCCGCTTTTCCAGCGCGCGGATCATACCGCTGCGCAATTTGTGATCATCGAAGGGCTCGCGGCTGTCGTCACGCTTGACTATGCGGGGCATCACCAGCTCGGCGCTCTCAAAGGTCGTGAAACGCT
>JBDSWH010000324.1:0-6683 GCA_039926785.1 Gammaproteobacteria bacterium | reverse complement strand
GTGTCATTGCGTCCGGCGCGCCGAAGGAACTGGCCGAGAGTCCTTCCGAACTGGTGCGCCAGTTCATGACCGGCGCTGCCGACGGGCCGGTGCCGTTCCATTACCCGGCACTGGATTACGCCGAGCAGCTCCTCGGCAAGCCGCCATGACCCTGCCGCTTCAGCTCTGGGAAGGTCTGCTAGGGTCCCTGCGCAAGCTGGGTGCGGCAATCCTGTTCCTGATCGAGATTCTGAGGCAGTGCCCGGCGGCGCTCGCCCGGCCGGCGCTGATATCCCAGCAGGTGCGCAAGTCCGGTGTGTTGTCGCTGGTCATCATCATGACGTCGGCCTTCTTCGTGGGCATGGTCATCGGGCTTCAGGGCTACGACTCACTGTCCCGGCTGCGGCAGGAAGACATCCTCGGGGCCGGGGTGGCGCTGACACTGTTCAAGGAACTCGGTCCCGTGGTGACGGCCCTGCTGTTTGCCGGGCGGGCGGGGACGTCCCTGGCCTCGGAAATCGGCCTGATGCGCGCCACCGACCAGCTGGCCGCGATGGAGGTGATGGCCATCGACCCGATCCGGCGCATTATCGCGCCGCGCTTCATTGGCGCCGTGATCTCGGTGCCCTTGCTGACCGCGGTGTTCAACGCCGTCGGCATCCTTGGCGCGTGGTTCATCGGCGTCCAGGTGATGGGGGTCGACAACGGGGCGTTCTGGTCCCAGATGCAGGAGTATGTCGATCCTCCCGACATCTTCGAAGGCGTCCTGAAGAGTTTTGTGTTTGGTACTACCGCCGGGCTCGTGGCGGTATTCGAGGGGTACAATTCACCACCGACGGCAGAGGGTGTCGGCATGGCGACCACACGAACGGTCGTGACGACATCCATCCTGGTCCTGATTCTGGATTACACGATTACCGCCTACCTTCTCTGAGGGCTCTGACGATCATGGAAAGCACCCGTACACGGGAACTCGGCACCGGCCTGTTCATCTTTCTGGGCTTTGCGGCATTGCTCTTTCTCGCCACCCAGACCACCAATTTGAACGAATACGGCGGGGCCGGCGACGGCTACCGCGTAACGGCCCGTTTTGACGACGTGGCAGGCCTGAAGGTGAGGTCTCCCGTCACCATGGCGGGCGTTAATATCGGCCGCGTCGAGAGCATCGTATTTGACAATGACCGCCTGAATGCCGTGGTCAACCTGCGCATTAATGCGGAGTTCAACCGGATACCCGATGATTCCGACGCCAGCATCCTCACGGCGGGCCTGCTCGGCAGCAAATACGTCGGCATAGGCCCTGGCGGCTCGGATGCCTACCTGAAGGACAACAGCGAGCTGACGATTACCCAGTCCGCCGTCGTCCTGGAGCAGTTGATCAGCAAGTTCCTGTTCAGCCAGGCCGAGAAGGGCGGCGGTTCAGACGCCGCACCCGCCAGCCCCGCGACGCCCGACAGCCCCAGCCAATAAGATTTCCGGAGATACCGCATGCGAATTTTCCCCGCCCTCGCCATTGTTTTCGCCGCCACCTTGGCCGTCCCCGGTGTCCCGGCGCTGGCTGACACGCGTACCCCGGACGAGATCGTTCAGCAAACGGCCGACGCGCTGTCGGCCCGCATTGAGGGGCGTCAGCAACAGCTGGCAGCCAACCCTCCCGAACTTTACAAGCTTGTGGATGAAGTCTTCCTGCCGGTGTTCGACACTGACTATGCGGGCAGGCTGGTTCTCGGCAAAAATTGGCGTACCGCCACTCCTGCCCAGCGCAAGGAGTTCGTCGATACCTTCTACGATTTCCTGCTGCGGAGCTATTCGCGCTACGTGCTGCGTTTCGAGAAGAACAAGGTCCGAATCCTGCCGCCAAAGGGCGGTACGCCGGACCCCAATCGGGCCGTCGTGCGCACCGAGATGCAGTTGGCGGACGGTACCAAGCTGCCGGTGCACTATTCCCTGCACCAGACCAAGGATGGCTGGCGCGCCTTTGACGTGCGGATCGAGGGTATATCGTACGTTCAGAACTACCGGAACCAGTTCACTGCGGAGATCGGCGCCAAGGGCATTGACGCTGTTATCGCCCGACTCAAGGCCGACGCCGCCAAGGTATCGACCAGTACCCCGGTTCCCGGTGGCAAGAAGTGACCGGGACCGATCCTGCCGAGCCCTCACTGACATCGGCGACGCCGGGCGAGTTTGCCTTGGTCGGGCCCGTGACCTTCGCCACAGCGGGCCGGCTGCTCGAGGTGGGCCGGGCGCAATTTGCCGGGCAGGCGTCGCTGACCGTGAATCTCAAGTCGGTCAAGCCCGTGGATAGCGCCGGACTGGCGCTGCTGCTCGAATGGTTGCGCCAGGCCCGTGCCGAACGGCGGGCCATGAAGTTTACGGATCTGCCGGACAAGCTGCGGGCGATCGCCCGCTTGAGCGACGTTGAGGCACTGCTGAACGACGGTTACTCCGGCGGCGCTGCGTCAGCATCAGCGGGGTCGCCTTCGGAATCTTCCGGTTCGTTGTCGGCATCATCCAGGTAGGAATCGTCCTCCGGTACATTGCCATCCAGCGCCAGATAGCGCCGGTTTTGCAGGTACGCATCCCGTACGAAGATGTAGGGGTCGAAGGCTTCGAAGATCTGCTCGTCCGCAGTCAGCAGCCGTGAACGGCTGTCGACCTGGTAGATCAGCCAGGCTCCCAGCGTCACGGTCACGTCCCCTTGGGCAAAGTTGAGGAACGGCGTGAGAGGCGAGTCCACGGTGTCGCCGACCAGATGACGTAGCGTGCGGGGCCCGAAGATCGGGATCATCAGGTAGGGTCCTTGCCCTGCACCCCACACGGCAAGGGTCTGGTCGAAGTCCTCGTCGTTCTTCGCCAGGCCAACCCGCGTCGCCGGGTCGAATATGCCGGCGATGCCAACGGTGGAGTTAAGCAGGAAGCGCGCGCCATCCCGGCCGCATTGCCTGAACTTGCCCTGCAGGAAATCGTTGGCGATCGTCACGGGGTAGATCAGGTTGCTGAAAATGTTCTGCACGCCGGACCGCAGCTGTGGAGGAAGTGCCCGTGCGTAGCCCGAAGCCACCGGCCGCAGCAGGTATCGGTCGCCCAAATCATTGAACCGGTACATGGCCCGGTTTACCGGCTCGATCGGGTCGTAGGCCTCCGTGGGTCTGGCGGCCTTCTGGCTCGCACAGCCGGCCACCGACAGTATCGCCAGGCTGGCAAGCACCAGGATCCTCATGGCGGCTTGCTTCCGCCGGCCTGTTGCCGGCGACCGCGCTGCTCCCGGTCGAGCCATTCCTGGATTTCAGCCAGCCGGGCCATGAAACGCGCCTTCTGCACACCGTCCAGGCCGGGTATCGAGAGCGCCAGCCGTAGCTGATCGGCAGCCATGACCACGTCGCCGCGTATCAGTTGCAGCTCCGCCATGTAGTAGTGGGCATCCGCTGTGTCACCAGCCGCGCTTGCCGCGAGGGCGATGAGCCGGACCTGCTCGGCCGTGGGCGGCACGTTGTTCAGCAGGTCCAGCAGGATGGCGTGGGCCTTCTTGGGCTGATTGGCGGCCAGCAATGCCTCGGCGTACCGGACCGTAAGCGGCGTGTTGCGCGGGAACAGGGCCATCGCCTTCTCATAACCGGCAAACGCGGCATCCTTTTCGCCAAGGGCAAGTTCAGCGGCGGCGAGACCAGTGTGAAAGGGAATGACGCCGGGGTTAGTGGCCATCAATTCCTCGAACAGGGCCTTGGCCTCCCGGTACTGGCCCAGCTCCATGCGCACCAGTGCGATGCCGTATTCGATGCCGGTGTCGCCGGCTTTCCCGGGGTTCTGCTGCTCGCCCAGGAAGAATTCCAGCGCCTTCTCCGGCGTGGGACTCGACAGTACCCGGACACGGGCGCGTGTAATGGAATAGCCGGGAGCGTCCTGCACGTCAGGGCGGGGAAATGCCGCCGCCCGCTCGCGCGTTTCCGCGATGCGGTTTACGGTGACCGGGTGAGTGCGCAGGAACTCGGGTGCCTGGCTGGCCAGTGGGCCGGACTGCCGGGCCAGCGTCTCGAAGAAGGCCGGCATGCCCATCGGATCGAAGCCTGCGACGGCCAGTACGCCGACGCCGACACGGTCCGCCTCGTACTCGTTGGCGCGGGTGAAATTGATCTGCTGCTGGGCCGCCACCCCCTGAGCTGCCGCGATGGCACCGGTGATGGCGTCACCACTGCCGCCGACCGCGCCCAGCAGGATCGCACCGAGCATGGCGGCCATGGTCAGGATACTGTTGTGCTGGTTGGCGTAGACAGCGCGGGAAATGTGGCGCTGGGTAACGTGGGAAATTTCGTGGGCCAGCACTCCCGCGAGCTCACTTTCTGAATTGGTCGCCAGCAGCAGTCCGGAGTGCACGCCGACGTAGCCGCCGGGCAGGGCGAACGCGTTGATTGCGGGATCGTTCAAGACAAAGAAATTGAAGCGGAAGTCTCCGTCCTGAGCCTGGGAGGCCAGCTTCTGGCCAACGTCCTGGACGTACTCCTGGATCTCGGGGTCGCTAATCACCCGGTCCGTGTCCACAAGGCTGCGATAGATCGACCGCCCGATCTGCTGTTCGGTCTCCCGTGACAGCACTGAATTGCTCGGGCTGCCAATGTCCGGCAAATCATCGCCCGTCGCGGCAGCGGGCGCCGCGGGCGGTATCAGCAACGTGAAGGAGGCGACTACTGCAATGAGCTGGCGCATACAGCCGCGGTTCACAGGGCTTCGACCGCCGCGAGCACCTCCGCGGCGTGCCCCTTGACGCTGACCTTGCGCCATTCGGCGCGCAGCTTGCCTTGCGGGTCGATCAGGAACGTGCTGCGCTCCACGCCCATCACCTTCTTGCCGTACATGTTCTTTTCCCTGATCACGTCGAACAGGCGGCACAGGGTTTCGTCGCCGTCCGAAAGCAGGTCGAATGGAAACTCGAATTTCGCCTTGAACTTCTCATGCGACGCGAGCGAATCGCGCGACACGCCAAGTATTACAGTCTTCAGGCGCCTGAACCTGTTATGCAGGGCGGTGAAATCGCAGCCCTCGGTGGTGCACCCGGGGGTGCTGTCCCTGGGGTAGAAGTAAACCACCACATTGCTGCCGCGCAGCCCCTGCAAATCGACCGACTGGCCGCCCGTGGCCGGTAGCTTGAAGTTGGGGACGGACTTGCCAACAGCGACGGTGCTCATGCCTCTTCCTCGTTGACCGGACGCGTGCCCGGGTCTCGTCAGCGTTGCGCCGGCTCGATGACGGCATCCAGGTTCTGCTCGTCGCAGTACTCGAGAAATTCCTCCCGGAGCGTGGCGACATGCACGGTGCGCGGGATGTTGATGGTCATCTGTACTCCGAACATCAGCGCGCCGGTGTGCGGTGCATTGTAGCGGCGCGTACTCACCTCGGCGATTTCGAGTCCCCGCGAGGCAAAAAAGTTCGACAACCCGAAAACGATTCCTTCGTGGTCCAGCGTGACGACATCGACCAGATAAGGCGCCGCGGTCTCGACCGGGCGGGCCTGAGTCTCCCGCACAGTCACGGTGAGATCAGCTTGCTGCTGGAGCACCTGGAAGGCGCTCTGAAGCTTGGTCACGGTGTGCCAGTTGCCCGACACCAGCATCATGACGGCGAATTCCGCGCCCAGGGCGATCATCCGGCTCTCCCGGATGCTGCCACCCGCCGACGTCACGGCCTGGCTAAGGTCGCGGACGACACCGGCGCGGTCCGGGCCGATGGCGGTGACCGCGAGAAGCTTTTCCATGAATTCGATCTGGGGGCGTTGCAGGACGAAAGCCAGTGTACCGGGAAATCATCGACCGGCAAGCGACGGCGCGCCATCGGGCCGGCCTGCCGCCGCGCGTCCGGCCTTGCGACGCCGGGAGGCGGGAAGTACAATCCCGGCTCGTCAATTCCCGGTTTTCCACGATGTTTTCAGGCAGCAGTGTCGCTCTCGTAACCCCGATGACTGCCGACGGGGCCGTCGACTTTGCCTGCCTTGAACGCCTGGTGGATTTCCACGTCGAGGAGGGTACCGACTTCCTCGTGATCGCCGGCACGACTGGCGAGTCCGCCACGCTCACGAAGCCCGAGCACATCGAAGTGATCCGGGTGGCCGCCGAGCGGGCGGCCGGGCGAATCCCCGTCGTCGCCGGCACCGGATCGAATTGCACGGCGCAGACCATCGACCTGTCCCGGGCCGTCGCCCACCTGCCGATCGACGCTTACCTGATCGTCACCCCCTATTACAACAAGCCCACCCAGGAAGGTCTCTGTCGCCACTTCCTGGCCATTGCCGACGCCGTCGACCGGCCGGTGATTCTCTACAACGTGCCGGGCCGAACCGGCGTGGACATGCATCCGGATACGGTAGCCCGCGTTGCCGATCACTCCGGCATCATCGGCATCAAGGAGGCCACGGGCGACCTCGGACGAGTGGCGCCGCTACGGGCCGGCTGCGGCGACGACTTCCTGCTTCTGAGCGGCGACGATGCGACTTGCCGCGAGTTCATCCTGCAGGGCGGGCACGGGGTCATTTCAGTCACCGCAAATCTGGCGCCCGGCCTTATGGGCGCCATGTGCGAGGCTGCCCTGGAGGGTGACGCCGCGCTGGCCGCTGACATCGATGCCCGGCTGGCCGACCTGCATCGCGACCTTTTCATCGAGTCCAATCCGATCCCCGTCAAATGGGCGCTGGAACGCCTGGGTCTGATTCCGGG